>NZ_JAHREU010000009.1:0-18964 GCF_020883145.1 Microcoleus sp. CAWBG27 | reverse complement strand
TCCTCACTACGAACGGTAATAGGTTCGTAGTGAGGACTTTAGTCCTTTCTAAATCAGAGGACTAAAGTCCTCACTACGAACGGTAATAGGTTCGTAGTGAGGACTTTAGTCCTTTCTAAATCAGAGGACTAAAGTCCTCACTACGAACGGTAATAGGTTCGTAGTGAGGACTTTAGTCCTTTCTAAATCAGAGGGCTAAAGTCCTCACTACGAAGGGCAATAGGTTCGTAGTGAGGACTTTAGTCCTTTCTAAATCAGAGGGCTAAAGTCCTCGCTACGAAGGGCAATAGGTTCGTAGTGAGGACTTTAGTCCTTTCTAAATCAGAGGGCTAAAGTCCTCGCTACGAAGGGCAATAGGTTCGTAGTGAGGACTTTAGTCCTTTCTAAATCAGAGGGCTAAAGTCCTCGCTACGAAGGGGAGATGGATTAAACTTTAGCAACCTGGGCCGCTAAATCCATTACCGCACCGGAAGCCTCCACCTTAGCAACATCAAGCAAAGTCTTCAAAACCGAATCGGGATTCAAACTAATCGAATCAATTCCCAACTCAACCAAGAAGCGAGCAAACTCAGGATAATCGCTGGGTGCTTGGCCGCAAATGCCTATCTTGCGATCGTACTTTTTGGCGGCTTTAATGGCAATTTCGACCATCCGCTTCACAGCTTCATTGCGTTCGTCAAAGATGTGGGCGACTAAGGCAGAATCCCGGTCTAATCCTAATGTTAGCTGAGTTAAGTCGTTAGAGCCGATCGAGAATCCGTCAAACACCCTGGCAAATTCGTCAGCAAATATGACATTGCTGGGCAATTCGCACATCACGTACACCTGCAAGCCATTTTCACCCTTGACTAAACCGTGTTTTGCCATCTCGGCCAACACTTTGCGGCCTTCCTCCGGCGTGCGACAAAACGGAATCATCGGAATCACATTTGTCAAGCCCATTTCGTCGCGAACGCGCTTCAATGCCTTGCATTCCAAAGCATAAGCTTCGCGGTAATTCGGGTCATAATAACGAGAAGCGCCGCGCCACCCGATCATCGGGTTTTCTTCCTTCGGTTCAAACTGCCGCCCTCCCAGCAGATTAGCATATTCGTTGCTCTTGAAATCGCTCATCCGCACGATGACAGGATTGGGATAAAATGCGGCGGCGATGGTGGCAATTCCGCGGGCTAGTTTGTCGGTAAAGAAATCGGGTTTGTGTTTGTAAAGTGCTGTGAGTTTGGCAATTTGGCGCTTGACTGATGTGTCGGTCAATTCGTCAAAGTGAATCAGTGCCAAGGGATGCGCTTTGATGTGGTTGGCGATGATGAATTCTAGCCGCGCTAACCCTACGCCATCGCAAGGAATTGCTGACAAACCAAAAGCTTCTTCTGGGTTGCCGACATTCATTAAAATTTGAGTGCGGGTGCGGGGCAAATTGTCGATCGCAGTTTCTTGAATTTCAAAAGGCACTAAACCAGAATAAACTTTGCCTTCCTCTCCTTCGGCACAAGAAACAGTAATTTCTTGATTGTTTTGCAAGACTTTGGTACCGTCGCCGGTGCCGACAATGGCGGGGATTCCCATTTCCCGGGCAATGATCGCAGCATGGCAAGTACGGCCCCCGGAATTGGTGACAATCGCGCTGGCTTTTTTCATGATCGGTTCCCAATCCGGGTCAGTTTTGTTGGTAACAAGAACTTCCCCTGCTTCAAAGTCAGCGATTTGGTGAACGTCTAAAATTACGCGGGCTTTACCTTGTCCGATAGCTTCACCAACGGCACGCCCTGTTGCCAAAACTGCGCTGGAACCTTGCAATTTGTAGTTGCGTAAAACTGTAGCAGATTTTTGTGATTGTACTGTTTCCGGCCGCGCTTGGACGATGAATAGTTCGCCTGTATTGCCATCTTTTGCCCACTCGATGTCCATCGGCGTGTAGGTGCCGCGGACTTGAGAGTAGTGTTCTTCTATCTGTACGGCCCAACGTGCTAGTTGCAGAATTTCTTCATCGTTAAGGGCGTATTTGCCGCGTTCTGCTGGGGCTACCGAGAGGTTTTTGGTGTATTTGGAACCGCCGAGATCGTACACCATTTTGATGTCTTTGGTGCCGAGGCGTTTGTCGAGAATTGGGCGGAAACCTTGTTTTAATGTGGGTTTAAAAACTAGGTATTCGTCGGGATTTACTGCTCCTTGAACGATGTTTTCTCCTAATCCGTAGGCGGCGGTGATTAAGGCGGCATTTTTGAAGCCGGTTTCGGTGTCGATGCTGAACATGACGCCGGAGGATGCTAAGTCCGATCGCACCATTTTCTGCACGCCGACGGATAAGGCGACTTCAAAGTGGTCGAAACCTCGCTGTTGGCGGTAAGAAATCGCTCTGTCGGTGAAGGTGGAGGCGAAGCATTTGTGGCAGCATTGGAGGACGCTGGTGCAGCCATGGACGTTGAGGTAGGTTTCTTGCTGTCCGGCGAAACTGGCGTCTGGTAAGTCTTCGGCGGTGGCGGACGAACGGACTGCTACGTCTGTACTGTCGCCGTAGCGATCGCACAGTCGATCGTAAGCATCTGCGATCGCCGCTTGCAAGTCTCGCGGAAACGGTGTATCGAGAATTAACGCCCGCGCTTGCTTCCCTTTGATGCGGAGGTTCTGGAGATTTTCTACGTCTAAATCGGCAAAGATTTCGCGCAATTTTGCTTCTAAACCCGCTGACTCGATGAAGTACCGATAAGCGTATGCTGTAGTTGCAAATCCATTGGGGACGCTGACTCCTTTGGGGGTTAACTGTTGAATCATTTCCCCCAATGAAGCATTTTTACCCCCTACTAATGGGATGTCGGCTATCCCGACTTCATCAAACCACAATATTAAGGCTTTTTCTTTGGGAATTAAAACTTGTTTTTCTTGAATTGCTAATTTTTCTGGCATTATTTTTTTCCTCAATTTCAGCTCAGTTCGCTCAGAGAATTTGAGATTTGATATGTGAGATTTACTCCACCACAGATGAATCTGCTAGCTTGAACAAGAGTCTAAAATTTTGCGCTGCTGGCGACTCGTTTTGGGAGCCTGTCTCCGTTTTTTGGTGGGATAAAAGGACGGTAAACCAAGGACGGTCATTTTTTTAATGTCGTTCTGTTTCGCCAACTGTTTCGCCAATTATCGGATGTTTCGAGAGGCGGTATCCACCCGAGTTTTTGATTGCCTCTATTTCAATATTATAACTTTTTTCCTAAATGGCAATACCCCAAGGGAAGATTTATTTAATAAATTGCAAATAGTAAAGAAATGGCAGTGGGGAGTTTCTGTAAGCTATCATAAAAAAGAGGAGTAAAAATGTGAACATCAAAAATAATTCCTACCGTTTTTTGGGCGGGCGCAGTGGTGCGGGGATACCGCTCGGATTGTGTTGGTAGTGTAAAGGGAAACCAAGGGGCCGTTGCCGGGGGCGATCGGCTGCCGGGGGCGATCGCCCAAAAAACACAACACCAAGCAGCTTCGTTTACCTCAAAAAACCTAGCTTCTAAAAAATGTAAAAGTTTGACCTCTAATTGAGTTGACGTACTTGGAGCAAAAACACAGTCGATGTAGAGCATTGTAGTTATTGAACAAAAAACATCTTATTTTTTATAACCGAGATTTTTGGCATTCAATTATTTTTATGCTATAATAGTTAGCTCGACTGCCTTACGATCATTAACAAGGTATATGATATCAGTTTTGAGCTCAACCGCAAAGCGAAACGGCTTTAAGGTTCTCCTGGTCGAAGACAATCAAGCCGAAGCCGATCTAATCGAAGAATTGTTATTAGAAACAAATGTCAGCCGAGCCGAACCCCAAAGGCTGTCAGTAAGCTGTACAGACCGTCTCAGCAAAGCGCAGCAAATTTTGCTCGGCGAACATTTTGATGTGATTTTACTTGACCTTTCGCTGCCCGACAGCCAAGACATAAGTACAATTGTTAACATACAAGAATACAGCCTCAATACTCCGATCGTCGTACTGACGGCGCACAACGATGAAGAACTCGCCGTGCAGTCAATCCAAGCAGGAGCTCAGGATTATCTAGTCAAGCGAAAAATCGACAGCGAGGTGTTAATGCGATCGCTCCGCTACGCAGTTGAGCGGCAGCACAACCAAGAAGCTTTGCAAAAAAGTGAAGCAAAATATCGCTCCGTAGTCGAAAATTCCCTCGTCGGAATTGCGATTATTGCTCCTCCAGTTTCCCTCTCAGAACCCACACAATGCCAGTGGTTGGAAGTTAACGATGCTTTGTGCAATTTGCTGGGATACGAGCGCCAAGAACTTTTGCACGGAAATTGGGAACAGTGGGGCTATCCTGAAGACTGGCAGGCTAGTTTAGAGCAGTTAAATAAAATTTTTGCCGGGGAGAGCGAAGGCTATATTTTAGACAAAAGATGGCGCAAAAAAGATGGAAAAATAGTTTATACTCGGGTTTCCCTGCGCTGCATCCGGGGCCGCGACGGCTCGATCGACCGGATGATTAAAGTAATTTTGGACGTGAGCGACCGCTATCACTACGAAGCCGAACTAAAAGCATCAGAAGAGTTTTTAAATCACACGATTAATGCTACTCCTGACCCAATTTTTGTCAAAGACGAGCAACATAGGTGGGTTGTACTAAACGATGCTTTTTGCGAATTGATGGGAAAAGGGCGATCGGAACTTATAGGTACGTCGGGATACGAGTTTTTGGGCGCAGCACAAGCCAAAGTTTTTGAGCAACAAGACGAGCAAGTATTGCAAAGAAGTATTCCCAAACAAACGGAAGAGACTTTTACAGATAGCGCAGGTCAAGAACGCATTATATCTACCAAAAAAACAGTTTTTAATAAAGCTAACGGCACTAAAATGTTGGTCGGAATCATGCGAGATGTGACCGAATACAAGCGCCAACAAATAGCATTGCAGGAAAGCGAAGCTCGATTTAAGATAATCAGCACCAACGTGCCGGGAATGATTTATCAATACAGGCTTTATGTGGATGGCAAAACATCTTTTACTTATGTTTCTTCTGGGAGTTGGCAGCTCTACAATTTAAGACCTGAAGAAATAGAAGAAAATGCCAGCTTGGCTTTTGCTACAGTTCACGCCGATGACATCTCAGACTTGCATCGAACGATCGCAACTTCAGCGGCGAGTCAGGAATCTTGGCAGCACCAGTGGCGACAAGTTACGGGAGAACGAGTGAAATGGCTGCAAGGCGCGGCTAAGCCCTCCAAGCAAGCCAATGGGGATATAGTTTGGGACGGTTTGGTGATGGATGTCACCGAATTAAAACAAACACAACAAGAGCGCGATCGCTTCTTTAGCATTTCGCTAGATTTACTTTGCATTGCAGGTTTTGACGGCTATTTCAAACGCTTAAACCCTGCTTGGTCAAATGTATTAGGTTACAGCCGAGACGAACTTCTAGCCAAACCTTTTATAGAATTCGTGCATCCAGAAGACAGAGCAATAACTATAGCTGAATTAGAAAAACTTCAAAATTCTCACCCCGTTATTAACTTAGAAAACCGCTGTATTTGCCCAGATGGTACTTATAAATGGCTGTCGTGGACGGCATCACCTTTTGCTGAAGAAAGTTTAATTTATGCAGTTGCCAGAGATATTACATTGAGCAAGCAAGCTGAAGCTGAATTGCGTAAAAGCGAAGCCACTAATCGCGCTCTTTTAAACGCGATACCCGATATGATATTCCGCTGTCGCGCCGACGGCACTTTTGTAGACTTCAAACCCGCAAAAGATATCCAAACCCTGGTACCGGAAAACATATTTATTGGTCAAAAAGCACAAGACATCTTGCCTGCTGCCTTTGCTAAAAAAATCTTGTCCGGCAATCAACAAGCGATCGAGATCGGCGAGATTCAAGTTGTAGAATATCAACTGCCAATTCAGGATGTACTGTGCGATTTTGAAGCGAGAATAGTCTTCTGTACGGATGACGAAATTATTGCGATCGTCCGGGACATCACCAGCCGCAAGCGTTTTGAGTCAAAACTCCAGCGACAAGCAGCAGCAATGGCTGCCGCTTCCGAAGGTATCGGTATTGTCAATGCCAGCGGAGAGCTGATTTATGCCAACGCAGCTAAACTCAAAATCTACGGTTACAATGCCCTAGAAGAAATATTGGGTAAAAGTTGGAAAATATTTTATGAAGGTGCAGAACTCGCAAGGTTTGAGCGGGAAATTATGCCGACTTTAGCGCGCCAAGGTTATTGCAGCACAGAAGCAGTAGGCTGCCGCCGCGATGGCTCTCAATTCCCTCAAGAAGTCTCGCTGACAGTCCTGCCTGAGGGCGAAATAATTTGCATTGTTCGCGATATTGCTGAGAAAAAGAAAGCAGAAGCAGATTTGGAAGATAGCAAGCGGTTCAGCGATCGCATTGCTGAGGCAAGTCCTAATATTTTGTATGTTTACGACTTGATAGAACAAAAAAATATTTATGCGAATGCTTCTATCTCTCAGATTATTGGCTATACAGTAGATGAGATTCAGGCAATGGGGCCGTTGATGTTAACTTTAATGCACCCGGAAGATGCCATCAAAATGCCTGATTATTTACAGCAAGTCGCAACGGGTACAGAAGGAGAGATCTTTGAAATTGAATACCGCATCCGGCACAAGGATGGTTCTTGGCGCTGGATTGTCAGCCGAGATACTGTATTTGCAAAAACAGCAGATGGCAAGTTAAAACAAATTCTCGGCACGGGAACTGATATTACAGAAAGCAAGCAAGCAGAAGATGAAATTAAGCTGTTGCTTGCAGCAACTCAAGCCATTAGTAAGTCGGTAGATTTTCACAGCGCTCTCCCTGATATCCTCCGGTTGCTGTGCACTGCGATCGGCTGGAATTTTGCTGAAGCTTGGATACCAGTTGCTAATGGTACTGTTTTGGGACACAGCGAAACTTGGTATGCTAGCGATCGCGATTTAGATAGGTTTGGCCACGAAAGTAAGAAAATTAGGTTCGCGCCTGGATTGGGAGTACCCGGACGGATTTGGTCAACCAAAAAGATGGAATGGATTGAAGATGTTTCTGTAGTCAATAATGCATTTTTTGCCCGATCGCAAATGGCGGGAGCAGTCGGATTGAAAGCTTGTTTCGGAGTGCCGATTCGCGCCAATTCAGAGGTGCTGGCAGTTTTACTGTTCTGCAAGCGCGATCGATCGATTATGGAACCGCGTATAGTAGAATTGGTCAATGCGGTAGCGACTCAGTTGGGTTCTCACATTCAGCGCAAACAAGCCGAAGAAGAATTGCGTAAAAGTGAAGAACGCTGGCAGTTAGTTCTTAAAGGCAATCAAGACGGAATTTGGGACTTGAATCTTCAAACAGATGAAGCTTTTCGATCGGCCCGCTGGCAAGAAATTATGGGTTACGCAGACGGCGAAATCGACAGCAGCAACAGCGAATGGATCGATCGCATCCATCCAGACGATCGCGATCGAGTGCAAGCCACAATCCAAGATTATCTCGATCGCCAAACCCCCAATTACGCCGCCGAATACCGCTTGCAGTGCAAAGACGGCAGCTACAAGTGGGTGCTCGCCCGCGCTCAAGCAGTCTGGGACGAAGCCGGAAACCCCCTGCGGATGGTGGGTTCGATGACCGATATCAGCGATCGCAAAGCAGCAGAATTAGCTTTGCTGCGGGTCACTCAAGCTGTGGAAAGTACCAGCGACGCGATCGCGATCGCCGACTTGAAAGGGCAGTCTATTTACCACAATCAAGCCTTCATTCAGCGTTACGGCTACACCGTGGAAGAACTCAACGAGCTAGGCGATAGCGCCGCGCTTTACATCCGGCCTAAAAGTTACAAAAAAATCTATAAAAACATTCGCAAAGGTCGCTCTTGGTGCGGCGAAGTTGCCCTGCGAACCAAGAGCGATGAAGCTGTTACCGCTCTAGTGCGAGCCGATAGCATTAAAGACACAAACAACCATTCGGTTGGGTTAATTGCCGTCATTACAGACATCACAAAACGCAAAGAATCAGAAGCATTTTTGCGCCAGCAATTAAAGCGCGAACAGTTGGCAGTAGCCATGCTGGAACGCATTCGCTCTTCTCTTAATTTAGAACAAATCCTCACCAAAGCAGTTGAAGAAGTTCGCCAGTTTTTGCAAGTAAACCGGACTGTAATTTACCAATTCAATCCGGATTGGAGCGGGTTTGTAGCAGTCGAATCTGTTGACGAAAATACCCTATCAATTATAGGAATGGAAATTTATGACCCCTGTTTTGGGGAAGCCTACGTTCCTCTTTACCTAGATGGCAGAATTAGAGCTACAGAAGATGTTTGCAATGCCGGCCTCGCCGACTGTTACTTGAGTTTGTTGACTCGCCTCCAAGTGAGAGCAAGTCTAGTAGTCCCGATTTTGCAAGGCGAAAAATTGTGGGGGCTGTTGATAGCCCACCACTGCACTGGCCCCCATCCCTGGCAAAAATTGGAGGCAGAGTGCCTGAAACAATTGGGCGTGCAGTTGGCGATCGCCATTCAGCAATCGACCCTATTTGAACAAGCACAAATCGAAATAGCCGATCGCAAACAAGCAGAAGCCGCCCTGCAATTAGCCAAAGAAGCTGCCGAAACTGCCAACCGCGCTAAAAGCGACTTTCTCGCCAACATGAGCCACGAATTGCGGACGCCTTTGAACGGGATTTTAGGATACATTCAACTGCTCAAACCGGATAAGAATTTAACTGCGGAGCAACAAGAAAGTCTCAACAACGTTCACCAGTGCGGCAACCACCTGCTAACCCTGATTAATGACGTTTTAGACCTCTCGAAAATCGAAGCTAGTAAAATGGAACTGTCACCGACAAACCTGCATTTTCCTAGCTTTGTTAAAAGTATTGTCGATCTGTTCCAGATGCGCTCCCATCAAAAAGGAATTGCGTTTAATTACGAGCAGGTGTCGGCGCTGCCAGACTACGTTTTTGTTGATGAAATCAGATTGCGCCAAGTTTTGATTAATTTGCTCAGCAATGCGGTTAAGTTTACGGTGAGCGGTGGCGTGACCTTCAAAGTCGGTTACGCAGAAAATTATCCTCAAACCCACTGTGCGAAGTCTAGTTTGACAGCAGAAGTTGCTACTCAAACAATCAATTTGACTGCGAATGCAGACGATCCGAAAAAGTCGATCGCCCTGCGGGAAACCACAGAAGCGCCCGAAGCGATCGCCACAACTATTGGCGATCGGGCCCCAACCGCTAAAATTCGCTTTCAAATCGAAGATACCGGGATCGGCATCCGGCAGAATAAACTAGAAGAAATATTTTTGCCTTTTCATCAAGTGGGCGATCGTAACAATTTCGTCGAAGGTACCGGACTAGGACTTTCCATCAGCCAAAAATTAGTCAAAATAATGGGCAGTGACATTCACGTCCAAAGTACCCCCGGCAAAGGTAGCATATTTTGGTTGGATATAGACTTGCCCGCAGTCGCCGAATATTCTGAAACCCCCTCCACACAAGAAAAACGCCGGCTTATCGGTTTTAGAGGCAGCCACCGGAAAGTCCTGATCGTAGACGATCACGAAGTAAATCGTGCCATGCTGCACAGACTGCTTTCTCGTTTGGGCTTTGACATTGCAGAAGCCACAGACGGCGCAGACTGTTTGCACAAAGCACAGGAATTTCTACCGGATCTAATTTTAATGGACTTGCTGATGCCAGTAATGGACGGCTGGGAAGCCACCAGGCGGCTGCGACAGTTGCCGGAATTAAAAGATGCGGTTATCCTTGCTTTGTCCGCTAGCGTTTACGAGACTACCAGGCAAAAAAGCATACTTGCAGGTTGCGATAATTTTGTCACCAAACCGATTCAAACTAACGACCTTTTAGAATTATTGCGCCTGCATTTGAGACTAGAATGGATTTACGAAGAGGGATCGGAAACCAAAAAACGCAAAGCTCAAACTCCCAAAGCATTATCGGAGATTGCGATTGCTGACTCAACAATAGTGTCTCCTGGTTCAGAGTCAGTCTTTGTCTTGTTAAGATTGGCTGCTATGGGCGATATTGAAGCTATTCTGGAGGAAACTGCTAAACTAGAAAATTCTGACCCGACATTAGTCCCTTTCGTTCAGCACGTTCGCCAACTTGCTAAAGGATTTCAGCTCAGGCAAATTCGAGATTTTTTGAAGCAACATTTGCCCTAAAATTGAGGGTAGCCAACCGATAAATTAAAATCAGTTAAATCTCACGCCCCGATCGTGATTGTCAATAACGCAATACGCTTGGATTAAACCCGATCCCCCCTTAGCTTGCCCCCTACTCGACCCCTACCCCCCTTAAAAAGGCTACGGTGTACACACAAGTCGAGTTGGAAATCAATTGACCCAAAAAAAACGGAAATTTATTTTTTTAATCCTTGATTTCCCGTCACCCATTATCAATAATTTAAAACTATTGATAACGATCTCGATTGTCTAAAAACCTTGCCGACTAAGGGTTGTGTCAGACACAGCCAGGTTTTGGCAAGTTGTGTGTACACGGTAGCTTAAAAAGGGGGGTACAGGATTCTTCTCAAAGTCCCCCGACTATCCGGGGGATTTAGGGGGATCTCCGGAAAATAAACACTGTTAACTGAACAGTATTGCCCTATAAAGAGGCTATTGCCAACGTCGGCATCTACCCAGCAACCTGGTTTCTAGAAGCACGGAAAATCCCTTGAATCTGATGTAAAATTACAACCGACAACTCACAACTCAATCATTTTAATTTTTACCTTGAATATGAACGATAAGAATTCCGAAAGAAGCATCATACTAATTGTCGATGACAACCAAACAAATCTTGACGTACTTTTCGAGTTGTTAAGAAATTACGGATTTAAAGTATTAGTGGCTCTAGACGGCGAAAGTGCGATCGAGCAAATTGAATACATCCATCCCGACTTGATTCTTTTGGATATCATGATGCCCGGAATTGACGGTTTTGAAACTTGCCTGCGTTTGAAAGCAGACCCGTCAACCCGAGACATTCCAATCATCTTCATGAGCGCCCTTTCCGAGACCCTTGATAAAGTAAAAGGCTTTCAGACAGGAGCAGTTGACTACATCACTAAGCCTTTCCAGCACGAAGAAGTGTTGAGCCGCATAGAAACTCACTTGACAATCCGCAACTTGCAACAAAAACTCGAAGAAAAAAACCTAGAACTAGCCCAGCTCAACCAAAATCTGGAAAGACTTGTCGAACAAAAAACCAAGCAATTAATCGACCAGGAAAAAACAGCCATCATCGGACGTTTGACCCAGGGAATGGTGCACAACCTCAAAAGCCCGCTACAAGTGATCCAGACTAGCGTCGATTTGATTGAAACAAAAGCCACAAAAATTCAAGAAGACTCTTTTTTAAATTATACCAAATACATCTTTCAAGCTGTCTCAAAAATTAATCAGATTATGGATACTCTGATGATGAAAAGCAGGAAAGAACAAAACCAAGATTTGCATCCTGTAAATATCAACGATTTAGTCCAGCGAGAAATTCAACTATTGGAAGGAAATATGTTTTTCAAGAATAAGATTAGAAAAAAATACTTTTATGACGAACAGATTCCGAACCTTCCCTTAATTTATTCCTATATGTCTCAAGTATTTTATAACTTAATAAATAATGCAATGGATGCTATGTGGGAAAGAAAAAGTAGGGAACTAACTATCGTGACTCGGCAAGATAACTCGAACATATACATGGATATTGCAGATACTGGATGCGGCATAGCACCTGAAGATTTGTCAAAACTTTTTGACCCTTTTTATACGTCGAAGCCACCTAAAGGGGAAGAAAAAAACGAAGGGGAACCAACAGGAACTGGCCTCGGACTTTATACTTGTATTGAACTTTTAAAACCTTTTAATGGCGAGATTGCTATTAGCAGCAATCTCGGTCAAGGCAGCGTATTTACAGTTGTGCTTCCCAAACAGCCGAAAAATTTATCTGCTCAACTCAGTAAAATCCCCTCCGGTGAGAAAACCTGAATTAAGTTCGGCATCAGGTTCGTAGTGAGGACTTTAGTCCTTCTTTATTAAGGGTTCGTAGTGAGGACTTTAGTCCTTCTTTATCAAGGGTTCGTAGTGAGGACTTTAGTCCTTCTTTATCAAGGGTTCGTAGTGAGGACTTTAGTCCTTCTTTATCAAGGGTTCGTAGTGAGGACTTTAGTCCTTCTTTATTAAAGGTTCGTAGTGAGGACTTTAGTCCTTCTTTATCAAGGGTTCGTAGTGAGGACTTTAGTCCTTCTTTATTAAAGGTTCGTAGTGAGGACTTTAGTCCTTCTTTATTAAAGGTTCGTAGTGAGGACTTTAGTCCTTCTTTATTAAAGGTTCGTAGTGAGGACTTTAGTCCTTCTTTATCAAGGGTTCGTAGTGAGGACTTTAGTCCTTCTTTATTAAAGGTTCGTAGTGAGGACTTTAGTCCTTCTTTATTAAAGGTTCGTAGTGAGGACTTTAGTCCTTCTTTATACAAAAGATAGGAATAAAGTTCTCACTACAAACTGGCGTTACTTGTCAGTAATTCAACCGAGACAATTTGATAGTATGTTCCGTAAATTCACTGTAACTGAGCTAGGTTCGCAGTCAGGAATGTAGTCCTTCTCCATCTGCGATGTTTTGCCCAGTCTCTTGCTATTTCCTTGCCAAAAGTTGTAAATTAAAATAGAGTAGATTTGCAAGATCGCTAAAACTACGATAAATTTGGGTCACTAGGTTTGGAGTGAGGCCGACAACTTGCAGCAAATAGCTCAATTATATAGTAACCGCCACATCGGCGCGGACGTAAATAACCTCATCAATAAAGCCTAGACTTGTTTATGCCTCAACGCTTTAATTCCCCTACTTAAATGTCAACTGTCCCAGGTCAACTGTCAAGGCATACAAATAAATCTCGGGCGTCTGCAAGCACTCAGCCACCCTACAGCCTGCGGTTCAAGTTTCCCAAAAATGATGCCATTCCCTCAAAAGAATGCAACTCGCCGTACTCTCAACCATGAGAGTCATCCACTATTTCCAATTATTCAATTTTTTAAATTTTTAATATAAAATGATAGGAGCTAGGTAGCTGCATCCGCAGCAGTTTTTATTGGATAAATAAAAGTAGCAAACTGATATCGCTCGAAAAAAATAATGCAACTTTAGACAAGCGCGAAACCGGACACTCATCAGTAATTCCCAAATCTAAAATCTAAAATCTAAAATCTAAAATCTAAAATGGTATGACCTCTGTTCTTGAATCAACTTTAACGCCTGCTTGCTTGAAAGTTCTTTTAGTAGAAGACTGTGCCCAAGATGCAGCACTAATTCAAGAACTGCTGTCCGACGATCGCGAACTGAGAGTATCAATTGAGACAACCAATGTAGTTCGCATCGGGGAAGCGATAGAAATTTTAAGCAGCGATGTTTTTGATGTAATTTTATTAGATTTAACCCTCCCTGATAGCCCAAAATTTAATACTTTCTTCCGCCTCCAAGATGGCGGAATCAATATTCCGATCGTCATTTTGATAGGGGCGGATGAAGAAGAATTGGCTGTCAATTTAATTGCCGCCGGCGCTCAAGATTATCTGGTGAAAAAAGAATTAGACAGCCGACTGCTGGTGCGGACGATCGAGTGCGCGATCGCCCGCCAGAAGCGACAAGCAGAATGGCAAAAAAGTCAAGGAAAATACCCCCAGGTTTTTGACAAGATCAAAGAAGTAGTTTTTGAAACAAATATTGCGGGCAATTGGACTTTTCTCAATCTTGCTTGGACGAAAATCACCGGATTTACGGTTGATGAAAGTTTAGGAAATTCCTGTTTGAGTTACATTTATGCTGACGACCAACACCAATATTTAAATTGCTCTAAAAATCTGACCGAAAATCAAGAAATATCCTGTTGCTATCAAATTCGATATCTTACCAAAAATGGCGAAATTCGCTGGGTAGAAGTTCAGGAATTTTTGATTTTTGGCGAAAACGGCGCGGCGCAGGGAACTACTGGAACTATTAACGATATTACGGAGAAAATTTTAGCCAGAGAGGAAGCGGAAGCTAATAAATCTTTTTTGAATTATACGATCGATGCAGTTGCCGATCCAATTTTTGTCAAAGATGAACAGCACCGCTGGATACTGTTAAATGATGCTTTTTGCAAGCTGATAGGCAAGCAGCGCGAGGAACTGCTAGGTAAATCGGATTACGATTTTTTTCCCAAAGAAGAAGCTGATTTTTTTTGGGAGAAAGACGAACAAGTGTTTGGAACCGGGGAAGAAAACAACAGCGAGGAAATATTTACGGATGGCAGCGGTGCTAAGCACATTCTGTCTACAAAAAAAACCGTATTTAAAAATACTGACGGCAGTAAAATACTCGTCGGAATAATTCGAGAGGTAACAGAGGATAAGCGGAAACTATTAGCACTGCAAGAAACCCAAGCTAGACTCCAGCAAATTGCTGCCAATTTGCCGGGAGTAATTTATCAATTTCGCTTCTCAAGCGACGGCAAACAATGTTTTCCTTACATTTCTTCTGGCAGCCGCGATTTATATGAATTGGAACCTGAAGATATTCAGGAAAATTCCGAACTTATGTTCAGTTGCATTCATCCAGACGACCTCCCAAAAATTCAAGAATCTATTGTTTATTCTGCGGAAAATATGGAGCCGTGGCAGCAGGAATGGCGCGCGATTATGCGGTCTGGAAAACTTAAATGGATGCGAGGTGTTTCGAGACCGGAACGAGTTAATTTGACGGCGCTCATAGGGGCCGAAGGCGATATTGTTTGGGAAGGGATGATACTGGATATTACTGATTTAAAAGAGACGGAAGCGGCTTTGCGGGAGAGCGAAGCAAGATTTCGATCGCTAATTGAGAATATTCCGGGCGCTATCTGCCGCAACTTATACGATGCTGATTGGACGATGGTGTTTGTGAGTGACGAAATTGAGGCAATTAGCGGCTATGCTGCTGGGGATTTTATTCACAACAACCGCTTGAGTTTTGCTAGCATCATCCATAAGGCAGACGGGGAAATGCTCGATCGACAAATCAGAGCGGCGGTAGACTCGAAACAGCCGTATCATGTAGAATACCGGATTGTGCGTGCTGACAGGTCGGTGCGCTGGGTGTCCCAAAGGGGTAGGGCGACTTACAATCCAGAAGGGTTGGTTTTGTGGCTTGACGGAGCGATTTTTGATATTACCGATCGCAAAAACGCCGAATATACCCTGTGTTTGGTAACTCAAGCTGTAGACAGTGCTAGCGATGCGATCGCGATCGCAGATTTAGACGGCTATTCAATTTATCACAATCAAGCATTTATTCAACGCTACGGCTATACAGTTGAGGAACTAAATAATGCCGGTGGCCCAGCAGTAATGTACGCCAAATCTCAAGAGTTAAGAAAATTATTTAAAGTCCTGCGGAAAGGTTTGTCATGGAGCAATGAAATTGCACTCAGGGCTCAAAACGGCGAAATTATCGAAACTCAATTGCGAGCTGACTGCATTAAAGATAGCGCCAGCAAACCAATAGGAATGATGGCAATCATTGCTGACCTTACAGACTTAAAACGCGCCGAATCAGCCTTAAAATTCAGTCAAGAGCGATTGCAGTTAGCGGTTTCAGGCAGCTCTTTGGGGCTGTGGGATTGGAATATAGCTACTGGCGAAACTTATTTCGACTCGCAGTGGAAATCAATGCTCGGTTACGCAGACACTGAAATTGACAACAACTTCCAAGGTTGGGAAAATTTGCTGCATCCCGAAGACAGAATCAGAGCAAGAGAATCTTTAAATTTATATTTTGAAGGTGGCATCGAGATCTATGAATTTGAATTTAGGCTCCTCAACAAAGCCGGAAATTGGCAGTGGATTTTGGGGATGGGCAAAGTAGTCGAGTACGACGAATGGGGTGCGCCATTGCGGATGACGGGTACTCACAAAGATATCAGCGCCCGCGTTGAAGCCGAAGCCGAAAAAACGCAGTTAATCGCATCTCTACAAGAACTTGCCGACCAATTGCAATATGCACAAGAAATTGGCCGCATGGGAAATTGGGAATTCGACATAGATACCGGTATTGTTAATTGGTCTACCGAAGTGTTTCGCATTTACTGTAGAGAATTTAATTGGCAGCCGACAATGACACAAATTTTAGAGCAAATTCATCCCGATGATAAGGAAAGCGTTACAGAAGCTTTGCAAAAGGCGGTGAATGAAGGGATAGCTTTCGACATCGACCACCGCATATATTGTCCACCAGCAGAAATCCGGCACGTTAACTGTAAAGGACAAGCTGTTAAAAATGACTTCGGTCAGGTGGTGCGACTGTTTGGCACGGAAATCGATATTACCGATCGCAAAAAAGCAGAAATTGCTTTGCAAGAAAGCGAACAGCGATTTCGGGCTGTATTTGAACAAGCGGCGATCGGGATTGTTAAAGTGTCGCCCGAAGGTAGTTTCTTGAATGCAAATCAAGGCTTCTGCAAGATTATCGGATACTCAGAATTGGAACTAAAACTGCGAAATGTTTGGGAAATTTCTCACCCCGAAGATGTAGAAGCAGATGTCGAGTCTGCCCAAAGACTGTTAGCTGGGGAAATTTTGAATTATTCACTTGAGAAACGCTTTGTGCACAAAGACGGTTCATTTGTTTGGGCTAATGTGACTGTATCTTTAGTGCGGGACGGGTTTGGGGAACCAAGCTACGGAATTGCTGTGATTGAAGATATTAATCACCGCAAACTTGCCGAGTCTATCTTGCGCCAGCAATTAAAACAAGAACGCTTGGTGGTAGGGATGCTGGAACGCATTCGCTCTTCTCTAAATTTAGAAGAAATCTTGACAAAAGCTGTTGCTGAAGTACGACATTTTCTGCAAACAGACCGGACAATTATTTATCGGTTTAATCCCGATTGGAGCGGTTTTGTAGCAGTTGAGGCGGTGGGTGAAAATTGGCGGTCGCTTCAGGGAATAAGTATTAACGATTCTTGCTTTAAAGACAGCTATGGTTCTGCTTACCAAAACGGTCGCACTGTAGCTGTGGATGATATTTATAAAGCTGGTCTTTCTGAGTGCTACATTAATTTATTAGCTCAATTTCAGGTGCGAGCTAATTTGGTAGTGCCGATTTTGCAAGGTGAGAAGTTGTGGGGCTTGTTGATTGCTCACGAGTGCGCTGGCTGCCGCCAATGGCTAAAAATTGAGGTGGAGTGTCTCAAACAAATTAGCGTGCAGTTAGCAATCGCGATCCAGCAATCGACGCTTTTTGAGCAAGCACAAACTGAAATTGCCGATCGCAGACAAGCGGAGTCAGCTTTGCAGGAATCGGAAGCGCGCGAACGTTCAAAAGCGCGAGAGTTGGAAGCAGCTATTAACAAACTCAGAACCACTCAAGCTCAGCTCGTTCAAAATGAAAAAATGGTGAGTTTGGGTCAGTTAGTTGCTGGTGTCGCTCACGAAATTAATAACCCAGTTAGCTTTATTCACGGCAATCTCAGTCCGGCTCGCCGTTACAGTTTAGATTTGTTGGAATTGATTAAAATTTATCAAGATTACTGTCCTAATCCTCCGGCTCAAGTGTTAGATAAACTCAATGAAATAGACTTGGATTATATTGCTGACGATTTCCCGAAATTGTTTACTTCTATGCAAGTAGGAACCGAGCGAATTGTCGAAATTGTCAAATCATTACGCAATTTTTCCCGGTTGGACGAGTCTGCTGGTAAGTCGGCGAACATTCACGAGGGAATTGACAGCACTTTGATGATTTTGCAAAATCGCTTGAAATCTCACAGCAGCCGTCCGGGGATTCAGATTGTTAAAGATTACCAGTTATTGCCGCAAGTTGAATGTTTTCCGGGCGAGTTGAATCAGGTATTTATGAATATTTTGATTAATGCGATCGATGCTTTGGAGGAACGGGACAAGGGGCGGACGATCGAGGAGTGCGATCGACATCCCAGTACGATCGCGATTCGGACTTATGAGGCTGCTGCGGGCTTCGTAGCGGTATCTATTGCGGACAACGGCGGGGGGATACCGGAGCCAGTGCGATCGAGGCTGTTTGACCCGTTTTTCACGACTAAGCCTGTGGGCAAGGGTACGGGTTTGGGACTGTCGATTTCTCACTCGATTGTAGTCGATCGCCACGGTGGCAGATTGACCTGTATTTCGACACTGGGAGAGGGATCGGAGTTTTTGATTGAAATTCCCGTGCGATCGAATTTAGCGAATACAAACTAAAATTTGGGAGATTTGGTAATACTAATTTTATCGTGGTCATTCATGTAACTGGATCAGATATCAACCCAAAAAACCCGGCGGTTGGAAACCGCGTCTACACAAACAAAACCTGCCTCCGCAGGTTGAAGAGTCACTCGCACATTTCTCTCAAATTCCATATTTCTTAGTCCGCAGAGGCGGACATCGTTTGTGTAGATGCGGTTTCCAACCGCCGAGTATTTCAATGGTAACGAATATTAATTCCGGTTGTATCGGAATGATTAGTGCGATTCGTTGAAACGTGAATCACGGTGAAAGCCCGTACATAGCGTTTCCAGCCACAAGGCTGAACTCTCGGTCTGATAAGGGTGCAAGTCCCTTCTGCCAGACTCAGGCATGACTCCTTACCTGCCCACACCGACCGAGCTCGATTCTCGGAGAGTGAAGCTGGGAACAGGGCGCAATCAGACATCTACTGTGAGATGACAATGGCGCTAATGGGGAGTTCCAATGGTGCAACAGAGCCTAGAAAAGTAACTTATCCGAGAGCGGGACACAGACCAACCTCCCGACTCCACTGGAGTTCATTCCCGCCGAATTATTGATCGAATATCGGCAAGAGTCTAGGGAATCCAGTAGTTAAATTGGCTCCACCTAAAGGAACAATCAATCACGCCCGAAGGAACGAAGAAAAACGAGCTGAGGGTCAAGGGGAAGTCGAACCCTTTCGTAGGCTAGACGAGCAGCGGAATCCCCTCAGTTCG
>NZ_JAHREU010000089.1:0-21128 GCF_020883145.1 Microcoleus sp. CAWBG27 | reverse complement strand
TTGATTTATCTAGTTCAGATAAACCTGTTAAATGCCTCGCATGATGTCAGTCAATAGCCTTCATAGCCTTGATTTAACCTCTCGACAATTAATCCACCCTGCTTATTAAGGGGGGTTAGGGGGGATCCGAATTCGGGAGCAGCCTCATAAAAAATTGGTATGATAATAACCTGAACTTGTTCGCTAGTAGCTTCCATTCCGAGCGGTAATGCTTCCGCAACCGTTTCGCGAATTTTGGCTTTCCACTCTTGAAGCTTGGCTCGGTTATTTGTTTGTAGAGAAACTGGCGAACCAGTGACGATAAATTCAAAGGGAATCAATTATTTTACTCCTAAACATGATATTTTTGCCCGAAATAACTCCCCGTTCACCCCAATCCCCTTGCCTGCAACAGCGCCTGTGCCCAAACAGCATCCTCTTCCGACCGTCGCGGTACAGGCTGCTGAGCATAGTCGATCGACAAATCAAATCCCGCTCTGTCATAAACACCGCCGAACAAAGCTTGCAAATCTACCTGAAATTCTGTATCTCCCGGCTGCAATGGCAAGAAAAATGGGGGAATTTCTTCTCGTAGCGTAAAAGCATATAACTGAGCTTTTGGGCGGCGATTTGCCCTGCTAATTAAAATTCGATAATCCGTGTTAGTCCCGCCCGTTACAGGCATTTGTCTCCCCGCCCTGAGCAAGTCAATTTCTATTAAATGCGAGGCACTTCTCAACACTTCTTGCCGCTTGTTTTCATATTCCTCTCGACCTTTGCCAGTCCGTTTGTTTTTCGGGGAAAGAATTTCTATGACTGTGATGACCCGATTTGTACCTACCTCTCGGAGTTCTAAATAGCCTTCCCTAGCTTCTTCTAATATTGGTACCGTAACTGTCGTCGGTTCGGAATGGGGGAGCGTTGCAGTCATAACAGATGGGCTGGCGGTGGACGGGCGATCGAATACTCTCACGTCAGGAATTCCCAACAAATCGCTATCTTCGGCCTCGCTCAAATAAATCCGCTTTTCAATTGCCGATCGGTATTTCGGGCGCAGCGCAGGCCCGATCGCAATGGCGATCGCCGTAATTAAGCGGTGATGAACTTCCGGCCAAAATTCAGGATTTTCTAAGTAAGGGTCTACCCCGGGAAATGGAGACGGCATTTTATTACCTCCCGCAAGAGTGTTGTAAGTTAGATTAATCTTAAATACATTTTAGTCGATCGCTAAAATATTGACGGTACAACTCAAAGCGCACAGTTACCTCATTTCCCCGCAACTGCACCAACCCCAAACTGTGCAACTTAAACGCCAGCACAGATTCTAACTCTACAGGTTCATTAGCTGCTACTACCCTGCTAAAAGCCGCTGCTAACTCCTGATGTTCTTGCAAATTCCACAAATGACGGCGCAAATGATCGCCGTAAATTCCTGCTTCGGTAGGAGCAAGTTCTAAAAGTCGATCTAAAGTTTCCTCTAAATCTTTTTGTTCTTTTGCAGAACCTGAAAATCGGCGATTGAAAAGAGCAAATTCTTGAGCAATGTGATATAAAGCTACCCGCACCAAATAGGGATGACCCCCCACAATATTCATCAATTTTTCCACCATATTTATTTGCCAATTCAGCCCGTGCCTTCTCGCTAAATCTGCCACTTGTTCGGCGCTAAACTCGGACAATTCTATGGGCAATCCCACATTGAAAGGTGATTGATTTACGTTCAGCGGAATGTAAACTTCTGTTGAATGCACCACTACCAAACGCAGTTTTGCCCACAGTTCGCTGTCGCTGTCGCCATATCCGGCTTCTTCATACCAGGCCCTGAGCAGCCCAAAAAAATCATCGGCAATTGTAGGATACTGGAAAACGCGATCGACCTCATCCAATCCTAAGACCAGCGGTGCATTGTTTTCCGACAACAAAAAATCTTCAAAATAAGCCGTACAATTATCTTTGCTGCCGTAAGTATCCGTCCAATAATCGTCAATCTGGTGAGGCAAACGCAGCTTGCGCGTAATTTTGGTGCAGAACCACCTCAGCAGTGAATTGAGATTGGCAAATGACGCAGCATCTGCGTGTTGAAAACTCAGAGGAACAGTGCGATAGCCTTGTTCTTTTGCCTGATAAAGAATCCTCGCCATTAACGAAGTTTTGCCCATTTGTCTCGGTGCTTTAATCCTAATTAAAGTTCCCGGCTGCAAAAGTTCCTTGTAACACTGAGCTTCCCAGGGAACGCGATCGACATAAAAAGCCGAATCCAGCCTGACTTGTCCTTGGGGAATCTGCGGCTCTGCGGCGGGTGATGGAGGATTTGAAAGCGGCAGAGTCCGAGAAATGGTTACAGTATGAGTCGCACTTTTAGGGAAAGAATGCTCTGCCGCCAGCAGGTTTAAATTAACTATAAATCCTGCGGATATGTCATCTTCTGTATCTGTTTGCGATGTACCTGCTGGCTGTACTGTGCTTTCCCCAGCGACTGTTTCTAACAGCATTTGGTTGATTTCTTGTAGGAGCAGTACCGTGTCAGCCGGTGATGTCCACTCCCGCTGCTGAGTATCGTTGATGTAGTTCCGCAAGTCGTGGTTTAGCCGTATGCTGGGAGGATAATTGACTCGAATTGGCAACACGGCAGGGGCCGGATTTTGCCGTCTGTAGCGCAATTCTTTGATTTTCCGCAATTCTTCCATAACTATTTCACTAACTGCCGTTTCTCCGGACAGCAACAATAAAAAATAGTCACACTGTTCTAATTGAAAGTCAACTTGAGAAAGCCAGTTTTTTGCTGATTCGCGATCGGGATAAACCGCCCCAATATTGGCAGCGAATACTTGGTGTCCCGTTGCATTTATGCCTTCGGCAAGCTCCAGTGCCAAACTCAGATCGGGTTCTTGGTTGCAATAGCTAATAAAAACTCGTTTTCCCTGATTTGTCCCATTCCTCGGTTCAGTCTGGGAAGGCTGTTTTAGATGTTCTGCCGATCGCATTTCCTGCCGCGCGATCGAGCGAGCTATGGCTCCTCGCACGTTCTTTTTTGTAACTTTCTCTCCCAAGATACTTGACAGCTTCTGCCACAGCTTGTAACCTACATCTTTTTCGACATATTCCGGGTTTAATGGGTAAATCTGCTCATAGGTTTGTCCTTGCCAAGTCCCGATAAAAACCTGCCTTTCCAAATCGTTGAGGTGTTTGCCTGTTTTGAGGTGAACTGAGTTTTCTATAAATTCTAAAGCTTCTTGAATATTCATTTTTGTACTAACGTATTTCGATTGTATAGCCATCCTAAATGATTCATGAATATTTGTAGGGGTAGTGCCCCCGTGCCTACCCCTATCTATCGGGCAACCACGGGGGGTTTGCCCCTACAAGAGAATGACACAAATCATTTAGGATTGCTATAGATTGTAGATTTTAGATTTTAGATTTGGGAATCACTGATGGCGATCGGGCTTGGGAGCTTGACTGTTGTAGGTTGGTTTTAGGAAAAAAATCCCACACTTCATTCATAGCAAGACTTTTTATAAATTGTATAACCTCCCGGGTCAACATTCAAGCCAGCAGCCGAGCTGAGGGCTTGCACGGCAAATTCCGAGTCGAGTTAGCTGCTCCTTTGCTTTCCTGAGGTTTTATGAGGTTTTATGAGGTATTGCCGTAGCTCCCCAATCAGCGGGAAATTGCTGAGGCGCAAAAACTGTCAAACTTATGAGCTTTTCTGGTTGCGATCGCCAATTGCGATCGGTGACAATAAAAACCAACAGCCAGTCGATCCATTTTAGATTTTAGATTTTAGATTTTAGATTTTAGATTGACTGCACAAATGACTTCTTGGAAAAAAAATACTCCTCTGACAAACTAATTGCAAATATGCAATAGTTCGCAATCACCCGCCATCAAGGTAACTACAAATGTTGAACCCCACCACAGTCATCATCAGTTCCTTAACTGAAAGCTTAAAAGCCGGATACCGAAACACTTACGGGAACATTAAATCTGACAGCGCCAGACTTATCGAACAGGTTGTCAGCCTAGCTTTAGAAAACATTGCCAGCAGCGACGCTCTTTATCACAACGTCGAACATACAGTTCTTGTCACCTTAGTAGGGCAAGAAATATTGCGCGGTAAATACCTCAGCGAAGGAAACATCTCCCCAGAAAATTGGCTAGAGGCGATCGTTTCTTGGCTGTGCCACGATATCGGTTACGTCAAAGGAATCTGCCCCCAAGATAGACAAAGCGAAAGATTGTATGCGACAGGCACTGACAGCAATACAATTTATCTAGAATCGGGTACAACTGATGCTAGCTTAACTCCCTATCATATAGACCGGGGTAAAATGTTCGTACAAGAACATTTTTTAGGTCACGATTTGATTGATTCAGAGGCTATTATACGCAATATTGAATTGACTCGCTTTCCCGTACCGAACGACGAAGAACACTCTTGTACTGGCAATTATCCCGGCTTAGTGCGGGCAGCAGATTTGCTCGGTCAACTCAGCGACCCCCGCTACTTGCAAAAAATACCGGCGCTGTTTTATGAATTTGAAGAAATAGGTAGTAATAAAAATCTAGGCTACCGCCATCCGGCAGATTTGCGATCGGGCTATCCCAAGTTTTTTTGGAATGTTGTCTATCCCTACATTCAAGAAGGATTGCAGCATTTGAAAATGACTGCCGGAGGTCAAGAAATAATTGCCAATCTTTACGGAAATGTGTTAACAGTAGAGAAAGAAATTGCCTCTCATGCTGCAACTTCGGCTCAAAAACCTTCTACGCAAAAGTTACTGACTGATACTCGCGGGTTTCAATTTCTGAATTTCCAGGGGTTTCGCGGATTGCCTGACAGTTTTAGCCAGAAGAATAAACAAAACATTAAAAGTTTGTTTGTAATTGGGAATCGGTAATGGGGCATGGGGCATGGGGCATTGGGAAGAAGGCCAAACAGGGCATTGGGAAGAAGGCCAAACAGGGCGAAGCGAAGCGGAGGGATGGGGCATTGGGCATTGGGCATTGCGGATTGGAATTGGTAATTAGTAATTGCTTCCAATGACTGTCAACTGCCAACTGCCAACTGTCAACTGTCAACTGTCAACTGTCAACTGTCAACTGTCAACTGTCAACTGTCAACTGTCAACTGTCAACTGACAAATTGCTTGATAACATACGTGCCAAAAATACATGGCCAAATTCAGAAGAGCTAATAACTTAGTGCCATCTTCTAACATGGCGTGTACTCCTAGACTACCAGTGTCTATAATATCCTCAAACCGCGAGATAGCAAATAAGAGAAATGCGGCAATTAAGGGCAGGTAAGGAGTGGTTTTGATGTATCGCCAAAATTTAATTCCGTAAAGGAAAACGCCAGTACCATAACACAAATAAATTAATTTCTTAGATATTCCCAACTGAGAAAGAATCAAAGTCATCCGAAACCTGTCATCCAAGAAAAAGACTCCCATCAGTAAAGCACTAAAAAAGAAGAATATTGCCGATCGACTGCGGGGGTCTTTTTGGCGCAGGACTCCGAATGTAAATGCACAAATTGCGACTGGGATGCACCAGAGGACTTCGGAAATTCCGGTTAGGAGGCCTTCGTAAGGGAACCAGGAATTAAAAGGATCGCTAAAGAGGCGTTCAACTCCGTCTCCCTGGTTGTTGAGTTTGGCGTATAGGCTCAGCCCGCCTAAAATCAGGACAGTCAGAGTGTTGAAAATAACTAAAAATGGTACAGTAAAAAAGTGTTTTTTGAGATTTTCTAAAAGATTTGAAAAGTTGGGAATTTTATCGAATAAAGGCAGATGCTTCATATGGTTTTTCCCAGGTATAGAGTTTGTGAGACTATTTTATATTTTAAATTTTAGATTGGCAATGATATCATGTCCGATCTATTGATCCCAATAAGTAAGGCTTGTAGTGCGGACTTCAGTCCGCTCAATATTGCGGACTGAAGTCCGCACTACAAACAGTTGTTCTCCTTCTTCACCGGCAGCCAAATGACGAATGTAGTGCCGCTATCCGTTGGATATAAATGAGCTGCACTAGATGGAAGCCATTCCGGATTTACTGGGGAAAATACTTGGATTTCTCCTTGCATTTGGCGGACTAAATCGCGGGCGATCGCCAAACCCAATCCTGTGCCGGGAATTTCTGTCTGGGCTTTTTCTCCCCGGTAGTGCCGCTCAAATAAATGCTCTAAATCCTGGGGGGGAATGCCGGAACCTGTGTCGCTGACTGCAACTGCTATGGCAGGTAAGGGGCGGTGGTTCGCTTCGTAGCTTACTTTAATATAAATTTGGCGGCCGGCGGGGGTATATTTCAAAGCATTGTCAATTAGGTTGCTCAAAACTTCGCGCAAAGCTCGATCGCTCGCCGAGACTGGTGGCAAATCCGCCGGAATGTCGGCTAACAATGACAGATGCCTTTCCGATGCGATCGCCTCGGCGGAAATTAACAGGGGTTTTAAGACGAATGTCACTACACAGGATTCGTCCAAATTGGCCACTGGTAACAGCGACAGAGGAGAATGCTGGATTAATTGGATATTGGAAGTTGCTGTTTCTGAAGTGCCTGATGGGAGTCTGAGATTTGCTTCGCCGGTATCTACTGTGCGATCGAACTGGCCGAGCAATTCAGAGAGCCGATCGCTCTCTCGGACAATACTAAAAGCTACATTGCGGTTTTTGTCTTCTGGTACCAGCCTGCGCGCTAACAGTTTGCCAAAAGTTCGCAACGCTGTCAGCGGACTCTTGAACTGGTGCAGCAAGTTGTGCATCGTGTCATAAACCTGAGCCTGGATTTGCCGGGAAGATCCCAATTCCTGATGCATCCACTGCGATCGCTGGTCTAAAATGCACGCTAGGGCCAAAGTGCGAGCAATTTGTTGGATCTGAGCCTCCTCTCGATCGTTCCAAGCCCTGTCTTCCCTACCGCTGACCAGGAGTCCCAGGACAGCGTCCTCGTGTATCAGAGGCGTCACTATTTGCCTCCGTTGCTGCCACACATTCCCCGGGCCTTGGCACTGATTGGAACTGTTTTCAAAACCGGGCAGTGGCTCGGGTGCGATCGCGCCCACGGTTGATGCTTCCACAGCCAAAGCCGGCGCAGCCAGCCGCCGCGGCATCGATTTCACTGTCGAGCTTGAAGCCGGTTCGAGCCTCAACTCTTGATTTTCTGGTTCGACTGAGGTTTCTGGGTAAACTGCGATCGGCACTAACTTTGCCTCGCTGCCTTCTACCAGCTCTTGTGTCAGGTATACTGCGCTGAATGTCGCGCCCAAACTGACGGCGATCGCCACCTGCGATCGACAAAGCTTGACAAATTCTGAACTGGCTGGCATTAACATGAGTGCCACATTAAGATCTTTTACGGAATTTTAAGTGAACTACCACACACTCACCCTATCGGGTAGAGTGTGGGCTTCCCTCTTCTTGGGCAACCGCCAAGGGCAGTAGTGGACTTGCGCCCATACTGTTTTGGTCTTACATTGCCTCCAAGGGCAGTAACGCTGGTTCCCAACGCCAATATCCGTAAGCCTTCATTTTTAATATTTACTGCTGCGTTAATATCTCGATCGTGCCGCTTAGAACAGTGGGGACAGTTAAATTCACGCACAGATAAATCCATTTTTGGCAACGACAGTAAAGTGTTTGAACACAGGTGAGACGAAGGGAAAAATCGACCTACTTCTAGATAGACTTTGCCTTCTGCTTCCGCTTTGTACTTTAACATCGTGCCAAACATTCCCCAGCCAGCATCAGCAATACTTTTAGCCAGATTATGATTTTTTACCATGTTCTTTACTGCCAGATTCTCGACAACAATAACTTGGTTTTCGTTAACTATCTTACGGGATAGTTTGTGTCGGAAATCGACCCGGACTCTAGCTATTTTTGCATGGACTTTGGCTACAGCACATTTCGCCTTGCGTCGTTTATTGGTAGTTTTATCTTTCTTTCTAGACAGTTTACGCTGCTTGCGTTTAAGGTTACATTCATACTTTTTGATGTGTCGAGGGTTCTGGTATTTAGACCCCTCGGAGGTAACACAGAAATCAATTAAGCCCAGGTCTAGACCGATAGCTTTTCCATCACCGTTAGTTACTGGACTTTCAGCACCATCATCCATCAATAGTGAGGCATAGTAACGACCATCAGGCATTTTAGATACCGTCACAGTCTTTAATGTACCAATACAATCGCGATGAATTTTAGCCTTAACCACTCCAAGATTGCCAGGGAATTTAATCTCACTATTACTCAGGATTTTGACATTCTGAGGGTATTGCATCGATTGTCTACCTTGGCGTTTTTTAAAGGTAGGGTAAGCCGCTCGACCATCAAAGAAATTGATAAAAGCTTGAGACAGGTTAAGTACAGAGGACTGGAGGCATTGAGAATAGCATTCTTTGAGCCATTCATGCTCAGTCTTCCAGACAGGAATCTGTTTCTTCATTGTCAAAGCCGATATGCCCTTCCCAGTCTCTTTATAGGTCTGAGACATCGTAGCCAGAGATTGATTCCAAACCCATCTTACACAGCCAAAGGCTCCAGCAAGCGTGACTTTGTTGTTTGATGGTTGGATAAATTCTGACTTTGACCGGCTTTAACATTTCAGACTTTTATCGCAGTTACTGGAATCATGATAACATAGAGACAATGGCAGAGCAAGGGATTTTGTTCGTCTCCTCATGCCCGTCCTCGCAACCGAAGATCTGCCGATTGTCGGTTTTGTCGGACGGGCAATCGTCGCCTCACGCGCATTCATCCCACGCTGACCCTATCGCGTACAGACGTGGGGCTTCTGCTGTTCCAGCTAAATTTCTAGTATCTGGGCTTTGATGGCAGGCCGATCGGTTCCCAGGATTCAGCTTTCACAAACACAATTGCTTTAAAGCCCCGCCTGCATAGCTTCCCCAGAGTCCCAAGCTTGGCTGCTGCCGGAAGTTGCGGCCCACTTTACCACAACCGCTGCACTTTTGTCGATCGGCACGAATGTTAAGATTATGTCGATATATTAAAAACAGTTGAAGTTTAGAGCTAGAACGGATATACTGGCCTCGGATTTGGTAGCTATCATTACCTAAAAATTGGATTAAAAGCCACGTCCGATCGGGACAGCTTTGATGATTGAATCATGTATTGTTGATTCGCCAGATGTAAAAATCCGGTCTCAACTCTATAATCCAAAAAATCTGAGATAGGTTGGGGCATCAACCTAGGATGCTCGGCAATATCAGACAAGCTGTGCTTGAGGAAAGCTGTTTGAATCCAAAATCCCCATGTCTTTATGGCTGGGGAGTATGTCAAAACCTGTCTGCTCATACTGTCTGCTCACACTGTCTGCTCACAGAGGAGGTAAAGAAATTGGCCAGGAGACGCAAGCGCAAAAGTCGCCGCCGACAAGAAGGACGCAGAATTTTAGAGTGTGTGCCTCAATATAGCATCGAGAGCGGCGAAGATAAACCCGTAACAGCGGCTCGCAAGTTCATCCATGCCGAAGGCATTGCTCCCCCAGCTTTACTGTTGGTCAAGCGTAACGAGCATACCACCGACAGATACTTCTGGGCTGAAAAAGGTTTGTTCGGAGCCCAATACGTAGAAGAGAACCATTTCTTGTTTCCCAGCTTAAAGGTGATGCTGGAAGCAACCGCAGAAAAAATTCCTGCGGTGTCCGCCAGTCGCGCATAGATCGAAATGTTTAGGTCAAAACATTGACAGCAATGTTTTTCTGGCTCTTTTAACAAAAGCGCGAGAGTTCTCATTGTCTGGAGAGTGCCAACTGAAATTTACGCGAAAAATCCTTGGGAAGTTAAGGTATAAGGAGCCATCGCAACAGGATAGATCGTCACAGCGGGCGATCGGCACAATTGGCACTCTCAGGATAATGGTTTTTTTTGACTCTGCCCAACAAACTGATACCAGCCCGGAATCGAGTCGCGAACCACTCCCAATTTTAGACGAAAATTAAAGCTCCCAGATTCATCTGTAGAATAAATCTCAAATCTAAAATCTCACAATCTAAATATCGTTTGACCGTGCCGGTCGATCGAACTTTCGGGCCAACCAGACAACTGCCAGCAGCAATCCGTTTGTCGGCCCGAAGTCGAAGCACGGCATCTAGCATATCAAAAAACGTTCCGCACCAAACTTTTAATCTTGCAGCGGTTTCAAATTCAAAGCTTTTTGCATAGTTGCTAGTTCGTCGCGGTGAGCTCTGACAGTAACAAAGCTTTTGGTTGGGCTTTCCGAGTCAGCAACTGATTCAAGTTTGAGAAGGACTTGCTCGGAACGTCCGGCTTTTTTCCAATAAAATACTCCCGTCAAGGGCGACAGCAGTACCAAACCTAGGAAGATTTGACCTTGCTGCGGTACTAGCATTCCCAAAACCAGTCCCAAGCAGAGAGCCCCGCCTGCACTCAACAGAGTTAAAAAGACAGCTAAAAACCAACTCGGCCGCACAAAACCCTCAAAAGTGACTTTATAGTTGGGGGCATCAACCGCTGCAACTCGGTAAGCCCTAGAAGCAAAATACTCTTGTAGCTGGGTTAACAGTGACTCTTGGGCGCTCTCGGAAGCAAGCTTGACCTGTTCGATGCGATCTTTGACTGAGGCCTTGATGAAGAAAAACAAGCCAACAGCCAACAGCAGCGTCATCACAAAGGTGGAAGAAAGAACAGTAGTATCCATCGGTAGAAGTTTGTGTAATTGAAATTATCTACTATTACTTTACAGAAGTTTAGCAAAAAATTGGGTCTAAAGCCTCGTCCTTTTAGGACGGCTTTAATTGCGAGTATAAAGATTGTTGAATCTATCATGCTTATAGCCACTATTGTCCGTAAGCGTGATAAAATCATTCCATGATTGTACTAGAGTTCAAGTTAAAAGGCAAGCCACAGCAATACCGGATCGTAGACGAAATGATCCGCACAGCTCAGTTTGTCCGAAACAAAGCTCTCAGATATTGGATCGACAATTCCAGAGTTAAACTATCGGATTTATACAAACAATGCGCCATCATGGCGAAAGAATTTGAATGGGCCGGAAAACTTAACTCAATGGCGCGTCAAGCTTCGGCCGAACGTGCCATTTTTTCTATTCAACGTTTCTTTTCTAATTGCAAAGCGTCAAAACCAGGAAAAAAAGGATACCCACAGTTCAAAAAAAACACTCACTCCGTAGAATACAAAACATCAGGATGGGCGCTTTCGGTCGATAAAAGATGTCTGACTTTCACGGACGGTTTTGCTGCGGGAACCTTCAGATTACTCGGTAGTCGAGATTTGCACTTCTATTCACCCAACGCAATCAAGCGAGTCAGGGTAATTCGTCGTGCTGACGGTTACTACGCTCAGTTCTGTATTAATGTAGAGCGAACAGAAGAAATAGTTCCTACGGGGAAAGCGATTGGCATAGATGTGGGGTTGAACCATTTCTACACCAATAGTACCGGAGAAACAGTTCCAAATCCTCGGCATCTCCGTAAGAGTGAAAAAGCTTTGAAGCGGTTGCAGAAACGAGTGTCTCGGAAAAAGAAAGCTTCGAGTAATCGTAAGAAAGCGATAAATAAGTTAGGTAGAAAGCACTTAAAAGTCAGTAGGCAGCGCAAAGACTTCGCTATTAAAACAGCGTTGTGCGTAGTGAAATCAAACGATTTCGTAGCCTACGAAAACCTTCAAGTCAGAAATATGGTGAAAAACCATAAGCTTGCTAAGTCTATTAGTGATGCAGGATGGTCGCAATTTCTCCAATGGTTGCAATATTTTGGGAAAGTGTACGGTAAAACAGTGGTTGCTGTTGCCCCTGGGTATACTTCCCAAGATTGTTCAAGTTGCGGCAATCGCGTTCAGAAATCGCTCTCAGTCAGAACTCATATTTGCCTGTGTGGTGCCGTGTTAGACCGCGACCACAATGCAGCTTTAAATATTCTGACCAAAGGATTGAGACAAGCAGGAATTAGTTCAAATACGGTGGGACACACCGGAATTAACGCTTGGAAACCGACCTCTACCCATTGGTGGTGACATCAAGAAAGCAAGTTGACTGATTGAACCAAGAATCCCCGTGCGTTCAAGCCCGGGAGTGTCAAAGAAGAAAACGATCGAGGACTTACGCAGACACTTTTCAACCCAAATTCTCGGCAAGCTTTCTAGCAATGCGTTTTTCTCCCCATCACCCAATTTCCATATCTCCCCATCATCCTTAATTCTCAAGTGACAATGCGTAAGTCCTGACGTAGTGAATCGCTACTCTAATCGCTGTGCGGCGGCGATGCTGGCAAAGCGAAGGCAATCGGACAATTCGCTTTGCTAGTAGCACCGCATCTCAAGGGTTTAGGCATCCGATTTCAACGCCTGCTAACCCGTGTGACCAGTTTCTAAGGCACGGGGACGACGGCCAGACGCGCCGTTTCCCTGACCGATGTACTCGTGCCACAGACGAGCCAGGTCTTGAGCTTGATGCCGCCACTCAGGGAGGATTTGATACATCCGGCGGGGGCGGCCGCGTCCTTCTACTTTTTTCCAGTAACCGGTAATGACGGCTTCATCTTCGAGAAATTTCAAAGCGCTGTAGAGGACGGTATCAGAAAGTCGGTAGATGGGAAATTCCCTTTCTAGTTGTCCGATGAGTTCTGTACCGTAGGAATCTCCGCGCAATAACACCGAGAGAATGTAGCACACTGCCAGTTCCTTGTTTAGATAAACAGGAGGTGGGTCTTGAAAAAATTGATAGATATGTTCAAATTTCATCTGTCTTGTCCGCTGGAAACTCTCGTGATACCGTCAGGTTAACGGGAGAGGAAAGCGGGGCGGGGTGTGCCGCTTCCTAAGGATTAAGTGGGAGTGGGGGAAACAGAGGTGCAGTATTTCCCCAGTTGTGTTGATAGCCGGAACTGTTGTGCTGCACTTCGGTAATGTTTGCTTGCGCCAAGGTTGAGGAGCGCTCACATAACTAGGGTAACTTTACTTCCTCTTCCAATCTATCGCAGCGACTATTGCCAATTGTGCGATCGCACGGAAGAGTTGCACTTATTTCGGGGGTTAGTGTTTTAACTCAAACTCAGAAGTCGCAACCCCCAAACCCTCTACGTTCTTGGTTTGTGGGCTATGGTTTGTCAGAGTTCGCCGGCTTTTTCGGGCAGAAATTTTGCCTTTAAACCGGACTCAGACCTAACATGGCGCGCAGTGTAAAAGTTAGAAACACAAAAGTCGCTACAATCGAAGTAATCAGGGCGATCGCAGTTGCCGGTCGATCGAGCAGAGGTTTGAGTCGCTCGAACAGGAAAAAAAAGATTCCCAGACACACAGTAATCAAAAAACGAGGGTAGCGAGAGATGTTATTAATGAAATCTTGCATGAGCACCGGTGGGGTAAAGTGTTACAGCTCGATCTTTGACTGGTAACACTTGTGAGCGAGTTAGACAATTTTGGCACAGCCGGAGCTAAATCTGCCGATCGGGCGATCGGGCATTTTTCAAGGGCGATGCTAACATATATAATTCTAACGAAAAGTTTTGTGAGAGCGATCGGGTCTGAGTCTGTTCAATGCCGGAACGCGACCTCCGTTCAACAGTTGACCTGGGACAGTTGACCGGGGACAGTTTGAGAGCGACCTCTACCTATAAGTCCGAGGATTGGAGTAATGAATAGTCTGATTTTAATTTCTCCCTCAAAGCGTTCCGGCTTTCAACCAATTGTTTCTGGTAACGAATGAGAGAAGTATTTCTATTCAGTTGTAGTTGTGAGTTGTAGTTGTGATAAATATTATAGGGCTGTTATTTCTACCTAAATGTCTGCTGCCGCACCTTCTTTCGTCTTGCCGCGTCCATTTCTGAAATGGGCTGGAGGCAAAACAAGGTTGATTGGACAATATCAACCTTATTTTCCTAAAAAGTTCACCACTTACTACGAGCCTTTTTTGGGCGGCGGAGCCGTATTTTTTTACTTAGCACAACAGCACCCTTCTGTGCAAGTTGTGTTAACAGATATTAATCCTGAGTTGATTAATGCTTATCGCTGTGTCAGGGATAAAGTTGAGGATCTGATTGAGCTTTTGTTAGAGCACGCTTCAGAGCACAGTAAGGACAATCAAGCCTATTATTACTCGGTGCGATCGCGATCCTACAACACAGATACAGAAAAAGCAGCACGGCTAATCTACCTCAATAAAACTTGTTACAACGGTCTGTACAGAGAAAACTCCAAAGGTGAATTTAATGTTCCCATAGGCAGATACAAAAATCCTAACATTTGTCAACCCGATTTATTGCGATCGGTCTCATCTCTACTCGCACCCGCTCAAATTGAAGTGAGAAAATTCGATCGAATTTTAGATTTTGCTACAAGCAGCAAAGACTTTGTTTATTTTGACCCACCTTATTATCCTATCAGTTCTACTAGCGATTTCACAGCTTACAGCCGCGAGAACTTCAAACAAGCCGAACAGATAAAGCTTAGAGATGTTTTTGCAGAACTTGCCCAACGGGGTGTCAAAATTATGCTGTCTAATTCTAACTGCGATTTCATCGAAAAAATATACAGCGATACTGAAGCTTTTAAAATAGCTCATGTCCCTAAGCAAATTGAAATATCAGCGTCTAGGGGAATTAACTCTAAGAGTTGCAAGCGCGGCAAGGTCAAGGAATTATTAATAAGTTCATTTTAACTAAACACCAAAATCCACTCTCTATCTAGTCGAAGTTGAGTTAGTAGGTGTAGGGTGCGCCACCACCGAAAATCCCTCAAGAAAAATTGATAATGTAACCGTTCCACACCTGTGATTGCACGGCCTGTGGAAACAAACCCATTTTTGGATAGCAATGCTTTTCGTCGATATCAACCACAAAAAGTTTAGAAACAGTGTCAAAAAATTGGCAAAAAAAAGGAATTATTACCTATTGACTTGTCTGGACTTTAGGTGGTATATTTTAGATAATGGAAGTGGTAAGTTTAATTTTAATTTTGCAACTATTCCGATTATTAAATTGTACCTCCAAAAAACTTCAGAGTCAAGCGGTTAACTCGAAAAAAAGGGCGATTTTTTTCACTTTAATAAAATTAAAATATTTGAATGCTGCGTTATCGTAAATAATAGCAGTTTCCCCAAAAAAAGCAACTGTAGGGAAGGGGAAAATGGCGATCGCGATCGGTAATGCCTGATTAGAGATGTTTGTTAGCCCAAGTAATGAAAGCTTGGAGCTTGTGAGCCCCCAAAAGATTTTGATTTTAGGGAATTTGCTTTTTAAACCAGTCGATCGAACCTTGCCCATTACTCACAAGTTAAGCTAAAAGCAGTGTTGTCAATGAGTAATCTTACTCATTTTTTTACCGAGATACCAATTAAAAGATGACTCCATTTGTTCCCTTATTATTGAAAAAAAATTGTTCGGGACTTCTTTGAGTTCCAGGGAAAGGAGAAATAATTAGCCTGACATGAGGTTTTCGCAGTCGCGATCGAATCCCTAAATCTTGATTTTTCTGGTCAGCAAAATACTTAACTAGGTCAAAAGCTAATCCTTTTTGATAGGCAACAGAAAAATGATACATTCCACGATCAATCATTTCTAATGAAACACGTTCAATTGGTACTCCTAATTCATCTGCAACAGCATCCCCTAAGTCTACCAAAACCGCATAAAATAGCCAGGTAGCCCAGATTTGGAGCTGGATTCCGTTGACAGAACCTGTCCATAAATCAATAGGGTTTACTTAACGCTTTTGATGAATTTCATCTGACGATTTTTGGATTATAAAGAGGTGAAGTAAATATTAAGAAGATTTTACCGCAGAGAACACAGAGAACACAGAGAGGGGGAGGGATAAAAGGTTTTTTACGACATCCAAAACCCTCGCAATACTCTTCCCTCTGCGCCAAAAGCGCCCCAATACGGTTCAAAACTCTTCTCTTGATGGAGTGGATTGTATTTCAATACGGTTTACTTAATGCTTTTGATGAATTTCATCTGACGATTTTCTGGCAATATAGCCATTTTGAGCAAGTCAGATTTTTCTTAAGTCAACTGTATTGCTCCATAAATAACTTAAATTTAGGAGTCTCTTTACTATACAAAAGGCGTCTTCAATTCGCCAGCGTCTTTGATATAAATCTGCCACTACATAGGGAGGCAATATTTCGGGTTCTCGGACACTCGTCAGATAAGAACGCCAGCCATTTTTCGAGCGAATTTGTACTAATCTTATAGTCAAAGCTGGTGTTTTTTTTGTCCCTGCACCTATCTGGATTATCTGGTCTTTGACATCATAAGTATTGGTTAATACCGCTTGACTTGACAAGATGCACCTTTCTTAATTTGAGTGATAAATCCAATTTCTTGCTCAATTAATTTTTCCCAAAAAGCGAAGTGATAGAAGCCTCTATCCAGTAACAGCAAAGTTTTTGGCTTAACTGTTTTTAGTAAATCTTCTTCCCAATGGGTATCTGCTTGTTTCGGATTTGTCCAAAACCAAATTTCTTCGGGAAGATGAGTTACTAGGTCTATTATTACTCACATTTTTCCGGATAATTGACCAATTGGAACATCTGATAAACTTTCTAGTTTACGAAATAATGCTTCTAATGTTGAGCCGTCTGCTATCCAGATATTTTCAAAGTTTTTTAAGGCAAAGTGTACGCTATCTGGTAATGGTCTCGACTTTCTCATCAACCATTTTTGTCGAAAATGAGGTAGTAATTCTTTAAATACTTTTTCAAACAAAATAGCTGGAAAAGTTAAAAATCTGAGTGATAATGCTTGTTGGCTAATTTCTGGTGGCTGACACCATAAAAAGCCTTCTCTCTTTAATAATCTGGTTAATTCTGTTACTCCTGCTACGTCTCGCCATAATAAACTTAATACGGAGGCTATCATTAATGGGTAGTGTTAAAATTCTATCTCTTAAATTTAGTTGGCGATAAAAAGTTTTTTGGGCCGCCATTGCCGGAATTAATAAATCTTCCAGGTAATTCGCGATCGCTTCGTTTTCTACTTGAGGACGATTTTTTTTCTTTGCACGATCTCGGTTGATGCGTTTTTTGCTACTCATAAACTGGTTCAATTATGGCTCAACTGCTTACCCGGTCAAGGTTTCATCCTATTTTACCTCTTGCAAGTCTACCCCCTTGACAATTTGCACTTTTTATTAACTTGTCACAAATGGTCAACAGTCAACAGTCAACCGTCAACAGACTACTTTTGCGGGCGCTGATATTTACTCAATAAATCAGCAAAGCGTTTGTAATCCAAAGGCTTCCTCAAATACTCCGCTGCTCCCAATTCCAAACCATGATTTTGATCGTCCAAAAAAGTCAACATAATCACCGGAATATTAGCTAAATCCGGATCGGCTTTCAACGCCGACAGCACCGCCCAGCCGTCCATACTCGGCATCATCACGTCTAGAGTAATCGCATCGGGTAGCGACTCCTTAGCTAACTTAAGCCCTTCCTCACCGCTAGCTGACGAGAGTACCCGAAATCCTTGTTTTGACAAGCAGCGGGCGATCAAATCCCGCGAGTCTGGATCGTCGTCAATTACTAGCACAGTAGCAGCATCAGGAAGTTCCAGCGTTTGCGATCGCACTTCTTGTTGACTTGTTTCTTCCGGTGCTGCCTCCTTCTCCGCTTCTTTCTCGATTTTAATCGCCATCGGCAAGCGAATCGTAAAAGTAGAACCGCAATCAAACTCGCTCTCAACCGTAATATCCCCGCCCATCATCTGGCAAAACTTACGGCTAATAGTCAGCCCCAAGCCCGTGCCACCGTACCTGCGAGTAGTCGAATCGTCCGCTTGTGAAAAAGCTCCAAACAGCCTCGAAATCTGATCGTCAGTCATGCCGATGCCCGTATCGGTGACTTGAAACACGATCGAATATCTGTGAAACTCAGAGCCAATATCCGAGAGATCCTCGGAATTCTCCACAGGCAAAACTTCCCATTCTTCCTTCCAAACATTAAGTGTAATTTTGCCTCGATCGGTAAACTTAGCAGCATTGCTCGCCAAATTCAACAGCGCTTGTCGCAGCTTCGCCGAATCAGCGTGGATCGTACCAATATCGCGATCGCAATTGACACTCAAAGTATTGCCATTTTTCGCCATCAGCGGTTGAACCGTAGTCACAACCTGATCGACTAAATTCAAGACATCAAAAGTCTCCAGGAAAAGAGTCATCTTTCCTGCTTCTATTTTAGAAATATCCAGGATGTCACTAATAATGTTCAGCAACTGCTTGCCTGCCATATTAATGCTTGCCAAATCCATCACAAACTCTTCTTCGCCGAGTTCCAGAGCCTCTTCTTGCAGCAGCTCGCTGTAGCCAATAATCGCATTTAAGGGCGTCCGCAATTCGTGAGTCATATTTGCCAAAAAAGTGCTTTTGGCACGGTTAGCAGCTTCCGCAGCATTCTTAGCAATTTCCAATTCACTCGATCGCTCTTCTAGCTGTCGTTGCCGCACCTCCAAACCTTTGAGCAAACTGCTAATTTGCTGAGCCATTGTATTGAGAGTAGAAGATAGCACTCCGATCGCATCATTAGACACCACAGGCGATCGAGCAGTCAAATCACCGCTCGCAATCTGTTGGGCAGTTTCCCGGAGCAAACCCAAATTCCGAATAATCGCCGACACCGACACACAAGCAACTATACCTGCGATCGAACTCAAAACCAAAGCCCCCACCAGCCAACTCTGAGTGCGGCTCGCCACAGCCATAGTTTGCTCGGCCAGCACCGCCATTGTTGCCTCCACAGCCCCCCCTGGAGCTGATGTCGCCTGTATCGCCAGCAAAGAGTTCTTCATCTCCAAAGAACCCATCCACCCGACTCCCACCGCCATCCAAGTAATCAGTACCATGATGACAAACAGCCCGAGCAAAGAAGCCCTAGTTCCCACAGAAATCTGCTTCGGACTTAGTGCCGCCGCCCAAGGGTAGCTTTTGAGAAAAGGATCCGGCTGTACAGGTGCCCCGGAATTCCAAATCTCCTCAATTTGACCGTCCGATCGCACCTGACCAATCCGCACTGTTTTCCAAGTATGCTGGGTTTGAGCATCTATTTTTACCATGCCCGAAGGCGCTGCAAACTCAATATTTTTAGCAGCCGCCCTGACTTTAATTACATCTATCGAACCAGCTTTTTCTACTGCTTCCTTCCACAGATAAACCCCCAAATAAGCCGCTTCGATTGGGTCATCCGTGACACGATTTTCCCCATATCTCGCTTTATAATCCTTAACAAATTTCTGATTTTCCGCCGTATCAACAGTTTGAAAATAGTTCCAAACCACCCAATGTCCGGCAATATTAGATGGCCCTATCGCCCGTATTTCCTCTTCTGCGACGCTAACCGACATCACCGGCAAATCCTCCGGTTTCAAACCAGCTTCCCGCAGTTGATGGAAAAAAGCCACATTGCTGTCGCCGTTAAGAGTGTTGAGAATCGCATCCGGTTTCACTGCTAAAATATGTGCGATCGCCTCGTCCACCTCCCTCGAACCCAGTGGCAGATACACTTCCCCCGCCAACTCTCCTCCGAGTGCCGCCAGTTGAGCTTTCACAATCAAATTTGCCGTCCGGGGAAAAATATAATCAGAACCCAACAGGAAAATTTTCCGCTTCCCCTGAGCCAGCAAGTAATTCACCCCAGGTACAATCTGTTGGTTCGGCGCCGCACCAGTGTAGAAAATATTCGGACACTGTTCTAGCCCTTCGTACTGTACCGGATAAAACAGCAACCCATTGCCGTACTCAAAAGCCGGCAGTACCGCCTTGCGACTAGCCGAAGTCCAACAACCAAATACCACCGCCACCTGCGATTCTTGGAGCAATTGCTTAGCTTTTTGAGCAAAAGTCTGCAAATCGCTAGCTCCATCTGCTATCACCGCTTCCAAGGGGCGTCCGAGTACCCCTCCCGCCGCATTAATTTCCTCAACAGCCAGCAGCGTCGCATCTTTTACAGAAATTTCGCTGATGGACATAGTTCCCGTCAGCGAATGCAACACGCCTATTTTGATCGGCTCACAAGCTGGGCCGGCTGCTTCGAGGGGGTTACTGCTCCTTGCTCCCATAGGGTTTTAGATACTTTTTACTAATAACAGAAATTTTAGTTCAATCCTGCGGGAAGTTAGTCCGGAGGCTAACTCAGGTTTAGCAGATTATTTCACCCGATCGCCACACAACTTAACAATTGCTGCATCCTGTTGATTTTAACGGTCAAACCTTCCTGCATTGACTTACATTCTGCACTAACCTGTCACCGATTTTTATCTCAATCTGTGACGGAGGTCTAAGCAGCCTCATCAAACAAACGGTAGAACCCACTTGTGCAATGCCGCAGAACAATTATCCCTCTCTTACCTCTTACACTCTCCCCAACTCATTCACCGCCTAGCTGCGTGCGAGTCACCAACTAACTGCACCTACTCATGCACTATTCTCCTTCCCATATCTTGCTTCCGGGAGATATAACTCTCCGTAGATTGCTTTTACTATAATACTCAAACCTAAAAACTAACCCACTCTTCCCCCAGCCCTATCACCCTTCAGGCAGAGGGAACTCTACGTGCTTTACCTTAGGATCTAGCTAAGGTCAACTTTGAATTAGCCTTGTTGAAAATATGTTTAGCATAAATTAGGGTGAAAACTAATGAATGAAGAAAACCCGATCCATACTGTAGTAAGTGGCCGCGAAGTTACATTACCAAAATCAAGGGAAAAATTGCTTGGTGAGGAAACAGAAAAAGCCCTCGGCCAGCAGAAACAAGAAAAGGCTCAAACTAAGCGCGCTGTCGAACAGTTAAAAGAAGAACTTCAGCACAAAATAGATGAAGAATGTCATCACAAGTCAAAATAAAATCAATAACGTTTTTTAGGTGTGGGTAAGATGAGGTCTTGCCCACACTCTATTTTTGGAGTTATTGGGCATTGGCCAAACAGGGCATTGGGCATTGGGCATGGGGCATTAGTTGTTAGTTGTTAGTTGTTAGTCATTGGTCATTGGTCATTAGTTATTAGTTATTAGTTGTTAGTTATTAGTTGTTATATAGCCTTTCTCAGAAAGATGAGGTACAATAACAGCAGTGCGTAAACCAGTTAAAAATATTTGATGATGTAACTTGACTGAACCCCAACTCTATGGCTTTGGCTAATTCTTGATAATTAGGTG
>NZ_JAHREU010000088.1:5657-22347 GCF_020883145.1 Microcoleus sp. CAWBG27 | reverse complement strand
GACACCTAATTATCAAGAATTAGCCAAAGCCATAGAGTTGGGGTTCAGTCAAGTTACATCATCAAATATTTTTAACTGGTTTACGCACTGCTGTTATTGTACCTCATCTTTCTGAGAAAGGCTATATGTCTGTTTCATTACGTTTCAATAATGCTTTGCGTCCTTCATCCTCATCTATCCAATACTTAGGTTTACCCCATAGATGAGTAAACTGATGAATCATCTTACCTTCATAAAGTGGCAGTCTCCCTTTCCCTGGTTCTTGCTTGAATAAATGACTGTCATTAGTCATGTGAAATTCGGCAGTTAACCGCAGATTCCATTTCCCCTCAATCTGTTCGCCAAGTAACGGAAATTGGAGCATTTTCTCAGCAATCCGAATATCTCCCTCATTTTTAAACTCCATCACCGACAGAGAATCAGGAGATAATTTCCGCACTAATTCAATACTAATTTGCAAGCTATCACCACTAGGAAACCTTTGCAGTTCATCCACATCAAGTCGCATAAAAGCAGACGGAAACTCAGTGGTTATCCCATCCTTCTCAAAAGTAAGGACAACTATTTTGAAACTCTTATGAACTCCTTCAAAAATTGTTTTACGATTTTCTAAACAAAATAACCCCGTGACTTGTGTTTGACTAAATAACATTTCCCGCAGTTGCTTCGTACCCAAGTCAGTGTAAATGCCACTGGGAATCACAATCCCACACTCGCCACCTCTGCGTAAAAGATTAAAACATTGCTCTACAAAAAGTTTATAGAGATTAATATCCGTACCTGCTTTTTTGCCATTGACAATCGAAATCTGATTTTTGTACTGTTCTGCTGAACGATAGTAAGCACTGATATGGGGAAAATTGCTCTGATATTCCAACCAAGCATTAGAAACCTCAATATCTTGCAGGAGTTTCTTTTGCTCTTTTTCAAAGCTCTTAATATCCATCTTCTTTTTCGTTACTAAATTGCTATGATTAGCAAAAAACTCCTTAGCATCTGGCTTGAAAATTTCCCAAGGTGGATTAGCAATAATCGCATCAAAACCTCCCCGTTCTAAAATTCTATCGAAGTGATATCCCCAGTGAAACGGTTGCAATTTTGCAATATCATCAATACTTAAAACTCGTTTCTGCGGTTTCCCCGCCAACTGCACTTCTTCATACTTAATTTTCAGCCTGGTAAACTCATCAAACAATAACTGATTTAACTTGACTTGCGACTCCTGGTTTAACTTTTCAATATGCTGCCGCAAATTTAATAATCGCGATTCTTGAGAAGTTCCTTCCTCTTCCCCAGACTGAAAAGCGTGTTTTTTATATAAATCGATGGACTTATTCTTATCTGCTAAAATTCCTTTGTAATTAGCAGAAGCTAAAATTTGCAGCAAATTACCTTGGCGCGAATTTCCTACAGAATCAAATCGTTCTTCATCCACCCGAATCAATCCAATTAAGGAATTCCCCGCCATGATGTTAAAATCAATATTCGGCAGCGGTTCCAATTCGCTGACATCGTGCGCCGCCGAAACTAAGGCTAAAAATAGTCGCAATTTCGCAATTTCCACTGCTTCGGGCATGATATCCACGCCGTAGAGATTGTCGCTAATAATCCGTTTTTTGATATAATAGTTGAGTGATGAATGCTCTGTTTCGATGGTTTTGAGTAAGTCGTTGAGGTAGTGGTCGGTTAAAAACTTGCTTGTACCGATGATAGTTGAATAGATGTAAATCAGCGTTTTCATCGCTGCGACTAAAAACGCGCCGGAACCGCAGGCTGGGTCTAATAATGTGAGGTTTGGGAGGATTTCTTCTAGCAGGCGGCGGCAGAGATTTGCGTCGAGATTGGTGAGGAGTTCGGTGATGGTTTCAAATTTATGAGAAGAACCCCCCCGGCCCCCCTTGCTAAGGGGGGAGAAAGAGGGGGAGGGGGAGGAAGAGTTGGAGGAGTTGAGGGATTGGTTGACTTTATCGAGGATTAGTTTGTTGATAGTGCGATCGCACAAATATTCAGTAATCTCCGGCCTGGTATAATAAGCACCAAAGGCTTTTTGGTTAATGTATTTCTCAAAGATGTATCCCAAAACTGCCGGATTAATTTCGTTTTCCTTCCCGCCCACCGTATCGTCGAGATTCCAAGAATAGCGCGCAAATAAATCTAAGATTTTCTCAAAAGCAACATCAGGTATAGAAATATTCGGATAATTCTGTTCGATAGAATGTTCCAGAAACAGTCCGCCATTCAAGTATTTAACATCGCCGATTAATTCTGTAACGCCTTCCGCCCGTAAATCCAGAGGCTTAGCAAATCCCTCAAAAAACAGTGTTGTCAAGAATTTCGAGTAAAATAAATCCGTTCCCCGCTGCTTGCTTTCGGCTAACTTTTCCTGCAAATACATCAATCTGTCATTGTCGATAAACCCTTTGCGCTGCAAAAAATAAACAAACATCAAACGGTTGAGTAAAACTGAAGTATACCAGCGCCTATCTGTCTCCTTGTCAATGCCGCGAATCGCATTCAAAAATTCAACGTGTTGCTGTTTAAACTCTTCAAAAAACTTCTTAGTAACTCGTTCAACATCCAATCCAGCCTGCAATCTTTGGGCGACATCAATCACCGATAGCGTTTCTAATTCTGCTAATTCAACTTTTAAAGCTGTGACTTTACTCAACAGTAAATCGCAAGGTTCCCGTTTCACATATACATGATCGCGAGGATAAAGTTTTGTACCTTCGCACTTCACCCAATACCAAAGAGATTTAGTCCGATTTGCATCAATAAAAATTAATATATTTTCGCGGGATATCTGGACAATTTCGCGATAAATTGTCAGTCTTTTGGCTGCATTGGGAATGTTACCGATAGCGGTGGTAATTTCATATACCACTACTCCTAAAAGTTGGGCGATTTGTTTTCGGGAATAAGTCTCGCCTTCTATTTCTGCGGGTATGGTTTTGGGGGATGATGGATTATCCCAACCGAGTTGTTGGACGAATAGTTTGTTGAATTCAAAGTCTTGGAGAAGTTGACGGGATTGTTCGAGTGTTTGTGGCATGGTTAAGAAAGTTCGGCAACGGATTTTGTAGCGGATGTAACGGATGTTATGGGAATTGGGGGCGGGTGGTTAGAAACCGGGTTTTTGCGAGAATACTGGTTTATAATCCTTAATCTCGGAAAAAACCCGGTTTCTTGGCGTAGTCGATAAATCAGAAAGACGGAATTAATTAACTTGTAAAAAACTAAAAATATCTTCAACTCGTAATTGCCAATCGCCTAACACATTCAGAACTGGTATAATATCAGTGTCATATTTCACTTCTGGTAACTGATTTGGTTGAAATACCATCACAGAACGATCGTTAGGATCTATAAATAAACCTAATTTAGTTTGGTGCTGAATCGAAAAAATAATCTTATTAATTACACGATTAGGAGACTGTTCTGGTGACAAGATTTCAATCACCCAATCGGGATGACTTTCAAATCGATTTGCAATTTCTCCATTTTCATCAACAGGGATGCGAGGCCATTCAAAAACAGCAATGTCTGGTACTAAGGAACGTCCTCCAAATGTGCAGCGTAACTCAGTCAAAGCTAAAGCTAGTTTTCTGGGTTTACCCTGTTGATTAATCGTTGAGGCAAATTCAGTTTGAATCAGACTATGTTTTCCTTGAGGCATCGGTTTTTGATAAATTTGACCGTTGATGTATTCACTCGCAGGTTCGGTTTCTGATAAATTCAAGAATGCTGCCAGAGAAAGCTTGGATTTAGGCTCAATTGATAGCGTCATAATTTTAAAATAAAGCTATTATTCATTGTACATCTTATTTGTTCTGGAACAGGTGGTATGGTGCGTCGCTCGATAATATTTGTCAGCAGCGAGAATTGTTCCCGGCGACGCACCCTACTTTAATTATATCTCCTGAAACAAGCCTAAAGAACAAATAATCATCGGTTCCCGTTTGTCTCCATCTTCACTAACTATACAAAAACGGTCATCCATTCTCAATCCTACAACTAATTCTGCTAATGCCCGATCGCCTATACCGCTTTTTAACTGCCGGTTCAACGTGTCAATTGCCGACTGACGCAGGGGATAGCGGTAAATTTCATCGATCGCTTTTGACAACTCATCCGATGCGAATATTGTACCACGCATGGACTGCGCGTAACTCTTCAAACGTTCGTAAGTTCGGAACCGAGCACCGGAGGATCTCCCTAATTGTCCGCCCGCAGTTAACTCTTCTTCTGCTATCAACTCAGCACCTTTTTTGACTAATTTGTGATGCTGTTTGTCTCTCGGAATCGCCGGAGTCGCTTCGTCGCAGGCGGCAATTCTTAATATGGCGAGTTGCGATTGTGTGACGCTGTTTCCATTGCGATCGACCCAAATCAACGAATCATTACCCTCGGCAGTTTTCATGTACAATAAAACTCCTTCTGGCTGCAATGGTTCGGGTGTATGAGCGCGAGTTGAGTAAACTACATTGGGCATTGACTCAATGGTTTTTTTCAAAGTCGGATTATTGTCAGTCGCATTTTTCCAAATCTGAAAAGCTTCTGATGTTAGGTCAACTTCGGCATCTTCTTCGCCATCTAAAATCCCGGATTTTTCATTGTAAATATCCAGAATGACTTGTGGTGAATCATCCTCAAAAAATGTCTCGTCGGTGCCGACAACTTCGGCATTTTCCTGTAAGCGTCGGCGCAGTCTTTCCCGCAGGTTGATAATCCGTTCCACTCCTTCCTCTGGCAAAAATGAATAGCACAAAATGCGATCGGCTGTTTGCCCGATTCTATCTACTCTGCCCGCCCGCTGAATCAACCGAATGATTGCCCAAGGTAAGTCATAATTAATGATAATTGCACTATCTTGTAAGTTGTGACCTTCACTCAGAATATCAGTGGTAATTAAAACCCGCAATTCTTGTTCTGGTGAGATTTTATCACGCTTACCGTTGCTAGTTGGACTAAACCGAAATGTGAGTTCTGTGGGGTCTTTTGATTTGCCTGTTACCGATGCAACGCCTGCAATTTCGAGCTTGGTTAAGTTGTCAGTTATATAACGGACTGTATCGGCAAATTGAGTAAAAATTAGTATCTTCTCATGGGGATGAGTTTCTGCAATCAATGTCACCAAAGCTGCTAACTTTTCATCTGGTTGAGAATGCCATACACTGCAAGTTTGCAATACTTCAATTAAAGAGCGGGCATCTGCTAGTAAATCTCGTTTTAATTTCTTGGTGTCAAAAAAATCTGATTTCAGCCATTTAAACCTGCGCTGGTAGCGTGTTTGATATTCTCCATAAACTACTTCTGCGCGCTGTTTAAAACTTTTTTCGTCTAACTGCAATTGGGCTTCGATATCTGAAAGTTCCCCCGATTCATCTTCGATTTCTTCCGTATCAAAACTGCTCATTACCACTGAATCAGCATCTTCATCGCTGTTGCGGGTATCCAACAATTCTGCATCCTGAGTGCCGATCGGGATATCGGAGTTTTGCCCGATCGCATATAAGTAGATAAAATTCCGCAGGATGTGCCGCTCGATCGACTGAATAAAGGCACTGCCGCTGCTTTCTAGCCGTTTAAACAGATTTGTCCGCGAAAAACCCATCAACCGACGACCGCCACGGAATAGGGCATTTAACTGTCGCTGCTCTGCTTCAGTCGGCTGTTGTTTGGGTTTTTTGGCGATGTAATTTCCCAGCCCGTAACGGGGCAGATTTAGGGCGTTGATGACTTCGACAATTTCCTCAAAGTCAAGCTGGGAGTTAGTTGTGGAAGTTTCCGAGGAAAACTTAATTGTTTTGGGAATGCGATCGGGAAAATAGGAACGAGTGCCATTGGCAAATTCTAGATATTTGCGATCGGTTTCTGCCTGATTTTTCGCATAATTCTCTTTAATAAACGAGCGAGTTCGCCTCACCATATAGCGCTTCATTAAGTCTCGCCAATCATCCGGATGTTCGCTCTTTTCAAAAGCAGCTAAAGAGCGCACTGAACATTGATGTCGCTTCATAAATTCTAACTCTCCTTGACTGCCACCACCCAATTGATTGAGCAAAGCTTCCGGCCGCAATCCTAAATTTTGGTCTTCGGGAATAAACAGTCGCAATTGAGCAGATAAATCTAAATAGGTTTTATTATAAGGAGTTGCCGAAAGCAGAATACATTTACTTTCATTGATGGCAATATATTCTTGAATCGCTCGATATCGCTTACCTTCTCGATTTCTGAGGTTGTGACTTTCATCAATTAACACAACTCGATAGCGGCGCAATTCCGGCAATTCTTGCTGCACCCGACTGATCGATAAGACTTTGGCCAGCAGGCGATATTTGTCTGCATATTCTTGCCACATTTTGACCAAGTTTTTCGGACAAATAATTAAGGTTTCCAAGAGACAGTCTTCTTGGAGAATTTTGGCAATCGCCGTACCAACTAAAGTTTTGCCCAAACCTACCACATCGCCAATAATCACGCCTCCCCGTTTGGTAATGTGACGGGCGGCTAACTTAACGGCTTCTTCTTGAAACTGAAATAAATTATTAAAATCGCGGGGAATCTGAAATTCGGCAATACCTGCGATCGCCTCGCGGGACAAATGATAGATCATGTTGAGATAGATGTGATAGGGTGGAATTGGTTCCGATCGCGCCCAACTGCGATCGAGAATTTCTGCAAGTTCTTTAGAAATATCAATACAACCGTATTCTTCCCAGCGATCGTCAAACCATTTTTGCAACTTATTGCAAGCATCGGAATCTAAAATATCAATATTTAATTCCCCTTGTTTTGACAGTCCGGATAAAGTCAGATTGCTGCTACCCAAAAATCCGACAATTGGACTGTTTGGATCGTGACGGTGAACGAGATATAGCTTAGCGTGTAGATGATAAGCTAAAAATAATTTAACAATGACTTTTCCGGTTTTAATCTGATAGCTCAACCTGCGTAATCCCTGCTCGTCGATATCACTGGGAGCGCCTATTGTCAACTGCTGGCGAAATTCCTCAGCCATCCGTTTTTTGAGTCGAATAATGGCACTATTGTCAATCCCTCGGTGATGGGAAATCAGACTAAAACTAGCATTCAATTCATCGGATGGCAAGCTTTGCATTCCCACCAAAAGGCGGCAGCAGGCTCCCCGATTTCCCATATATGCTTCGATTAAATCGCCAATGCTTCGCCATCCCCGGAGGTTGAAATAGCCAACGCAAAAATCGGCCCGGTAGGAGAGTTTGATGGTTTCTCGTAATACTGGTAGGAGAGATAGTTCGATGTTGTCAAAAATGCGCGGCACTTAGTTTATTCTCGATAGGTTAGTTGTAAATAAAAAGTTTGTAGTAAGGACTTCAGTCCTTGATAATTAAGATAGAAGGACTAAAGTCCTCACTACGAACCTGTTTATAATTGCGGTTCGATTCCGGCCGATCGCAATTGAGCGCGTAATTGCTCTAATTGGTCTTCGGCGCGATCGGCTCTTTCAGCCCCCGATAACAACAGATTCCCTTGACTATCCCACCAGCGCAACCAAGGTAATTCCATATTTTGATAACTACCTTGCCAAATTCCCAACTCAACTCCCAATTGCGGGATTGGATAATGACCGCGATCGTTTGCAACAACTAATTCAAACCTATCTTCGATCAGATGATAGACCTCAACACTAGCTTTCCTGACTTCATAAATTCCATAAAATGCCGGACGAATCGCATTTTCATAAACCCAGAATTTTCCTGGTTTAGTTTCCTGTTTGTCGGTACGCAATAAAGGCGTTCTATCCCGTTCTTCCGACCCATTACCCGATACAAACTCTAACACGATTAATGGTGCTACAAACTCTTGCCACATCACGTAAGAACGCCGATATTTACCGTCTAGTGTTGGCGGTACATTGGGAACGTAAAACCAGTCAGGCGCTTCTGCACCCTTTTCTAACGGGTCAGCTAATCGCCAATAAATGCCACTGTCTTGACCGATACAATAGTTACCGTCAGCGTGAATTGTTTCTAAAACGGGAGTAATGGAATCGGTTAGTAAAATGCTTTGGGGATGTTCTTGAAAGTTCTTCACAAAAGTACCGTCTGATTCGGGTAGTTGAGTATGATCTGGCCAGCCTGTGGGATTGTTTTCTACATCTAAGGAGAATTTCATAGTTTTATGGTGATTGGAGGTGTTTGTGCGATCCTCTTCGAGGGCTGCGCTAACGGCTTTTAATTTTGATGTTGATGATAGGATAACTTTTGCTCTCCATTCTAATCAATTTGCTCCTCAGTCTCTGCGCCAAAGCCATATGGAAAAAAGGTCGATCGCACCCAACCAACCCCAACCGCTACCCCGAAGTGAGATAACCCCCCGCAGCCCCGTGGCTCGACGCGGTACAATAAATGCGATCGAACTTAACGCTTATATTGAAAAAGCTACACACAACGCCACAGGAGACAACGGACGTATGGGAAAAGTAGTTGGCATTGACCTCGGAACGACAAACTCAGTAGTAGCCGTCATGGAAGGCGGCAAACCGGTTGTGATTGCCAACGCAGAAGGGATGCGGACAACTCCTTCGGTGGTTGCTTTCACCAAGGAAGGGGAACGCCTTGTCGGACAAATGGCCAGACGCCAAAATGTTCTCAACCCCCAAAACACCTTTTACGCCGTCAAACGGTACATCGGGCGCAAATATACCGAACTGACTCCAGAAGCAAAGCGCGTCCCTTACACAACTCGCCGCGACGAAAACGGAAACATCAAAATCAAATGCCCTCGCCTGAAAAAAGATTTCGCCCCAGAGGAAATTTCGGCGATGGTGTTGCGGAAGTTGGCCGATGAAGCCAGCCGCTATCTGGGACAAGAAGTTACGGGGGCTGTAATCACTGTTCCGGCTTATTTCAACGACTCGCAGCGACAGGCGACGCGGGATGCTGGTAGAATTGCCGGACTTGATGTGAAGCGGATTTTAAATGAGCCGACTGCGGCTTCTTTGGCCTACGGTTTGGAAAGGCGAGAAAGTCAAACAATCTTAGTTTTTGATTTGGGCGGCGGTACTTTTGATGTATCTATCTTAGATGTTGGAGATGGAGTATTTGAAGTTAAAGCAACTAGCGGCGATACTCAGTTGGGTGGCAATGATTTTGACTCCAAAATTGTTGATTGGTTGGCTGAACAATTCTTAGAAAAAGAAGGCGTGGATTTACGCAAAAACCGCCAAGCTTTGCAGCGCTTGATCGAAGCGGCAGAAAAAGCAAAAATAGAGCTGTCGGGAGTTGGCGTTACTGAGATTAATTTGCCGTTTATTGATGCAAATGAAGATGGGCCTTTGCATTTGGAAACGCGCTTGACTCGCGGTCAATTTGAGGGGCTGTGCAGCGATTTGGTGCAGCGGATGCGCCGTCCGGTGAAACAAGCTTTGGCTGATGCCAATATGAGTCCTTCTCGGATTGATGAAGTTGTTTTGGTGGGCGGTTCGACTCGCATTCCTTTGGTGCAGGAAATTGTGCGGAGTTTGATCGATCGCGAACCGAATCAAAATGTCAATCCCGATGAGGTTGTGGCGGTGGGTGCTGCTATTCAGGCGGGGATTTTGGGCGGGGATGTCCGGGACGTGCTGCTGTTGGATGTGACGCCCCTGTCCCTGGGCTTGGAAACCATCGGCGGGGTGATGAAAAAACTGATTCCGCGCAATACTACTATTCCAGTTAGGCGATCGGATATTTTTTCGACTGCTGAAAACAACCAAACTGTGGTAGAAGTTCACATCATCCAAGGGGAACGGGAATTAGGTAGAGATAATAAGTCTTTGGGACGGTTTAAATTAACGGGAATTCCGCCGGCACCGCGAGGGATTCCGCAGGTACAAGTGGCTTTTGATATTGATGCTAACGGGATGCTGTTGGTGACTGCTTTGGACAAAACTACCGGCAGGGAACAAAGCATTACTGTGCAAGGTGCTTCGACGCTGAGCCAGCAGGAAGTGAATCAAATGATTCGCGATGCGGAACAGTTTGCTCAAGCTGATAAGTTGCAGCGGGAAAAGGTGGAAAAACGCAATCGCGCTGAGGCTTTGGCTTATCAAGCTGAGCGACAGTTGCGGGAAGTTGCACTCGATCGCGGAATGCAGTTTGCCCAAAGAAGCCGCCAGCGAATTGAAACTTTAATTCGGGAATTGCGAGACAGTTTGGAACGTAAGGATGAGCGGGGAGTTGACCAAGTTGGCTCGGATTTGCAGGATGCTCTTTACGATCTGAGTCGCGAAGTTGCAGCTTTTGCAATGGATGACGATGATGATGATTTCTTTGAGTCTGTGAAGCGGACTTTTACAGGCGATAGTACCAAGCGGCGCAGCGATGACAGCAGCTATTATCAAAATGCTAAGCCCTACAGGCGATCGACTGTCGATCCAATGCCAGATCGCCCTTACGATCGCTCTTACGATCGCGATCGGATGCCAGATCGCGATCGTATGGGCGATCGATCCTACGATCGCGATCGATCCTACGATCGCACACCCGATCGCAGAACCAGCAATAACCGCCCAACTCGCCCCTATCAAAACCAAAGCGACGACTGGGATGACGACGATGATTGGTTGTAATTGAAGGAAGAAGGAAGAAGGAAGAAGGAAGAAGGAAGAAGGAAGAAGGAAGAAGGAAGAAGGAAAATAGCGGATTTTTAGCAGAGAATATGTGACCGCCCTTTTTCCACTTCTTCTGGACTTCTTTTTTCTCTCACTAGACTTCTTGGAAATAGATAGAGATTACTATAATCAGCAAGGAGAAAACTATGTTATATAGCCCATAGAGAACAATACATCTGGCAGCGGGGTATTTATCTTTGTCAACTTTGCTACGAATTAACCAAATCATTTCATCCATCTGAACTTTATGGTATTACCAGTCAAATTCGCCGTGCATCTGTATCAATACCAGCTAACATTGCTGAGGGATATGGACGTGTTACCCGACAAGAGTATATTAGATATTTGCGAATAGCTCTCGGTTCGCTCAGAGAACTGGATACTCATCTAGTGATTTCTGAAAAAGTGGGGTTTGCCGCACTATAAAAAATCTCACCCGTTGTCAAACAAGTAGATGAACTCACACGACTAATGGTCAGCAATATCAATAAACTTCACACAGAATAAAAAATTTTCATTCTTCCCTCTTCCTTCTTCCCTCTTCCGACTTCCATCGGACTTACATCGGACTTACATCCGTTACATCCGTTACATCCGCTACAAAATCCGTTGCCGAACTTCCTTCTTCCTTCCCAAATTATGCAAAACTTTCGTAATTACTATCAAATACTGGGAGTACCCAGAGATGCTACGGCTGACGAGATAAAAAAAGCCTATCGACGACTGGCGAGACAGTTGCACCCTGACGTAAATCCGGGAGATAAATCTGCTGAAGATAGGTTTAAAGATATTAATGAAGCTTACGATATTCTGTCCGATCTCGAAAAGCGCGCTCAATACGACCAGTTTAGTAAATTCTGGAAGCAAAAGGGATTTCAAGGCAAACAAGGCGTAAAACTTCCCAATTTCACAAGTTGGGGAAACAACAAAGGTAGCCGCAGAAAACCAGCGGAAGATATCGATTTTAGCGATTACTCAGATTTTAATAAATTTCTCGATCAAGTGCTCGGAAGGCGCCGTGAAGTGAGGATGGCGACAGAGAATGATGCACCGCGAGTTCCCACTTCAGAACCGTGGAATACGGCTTCTAAGAAAACGAGTTATGTTGCTAATTCTCGGGAAGATAGGAGGGATTTGGACGATCGCGAAATTCGACGCGAAACCAGGGAAATAGACGATCGCGAAATCAGAAGAGACATTGATGCGAGGCTAACTCTGCCTTTGGAAAGAGCTTATTCGGGCGGTACCGAGCGCATCCGCTTGGACGACGGGCGGTGGATCGAGGTAAATATGCCGGGGGCGATGGTATCGGGCCAGCGAATTCGCCTGCGAAATCAAGGTATTGGCGGTGGCGATTTGTACTTAAAAATCACGGTTTCTCCCCATCCATTTTTCCGCTTGGAAATGTCGGATATTTGCTGCGAATTGCCGCTGACACCCTGCGAAGCGGTACTTGGTGGAGACATTGAAGTGCCGACTCTAGACGGCTTGGTGAAGATGAAACTGCCACCTGGAGTCACGTCTGGGAAGCGGTTGCGGCTGGCGAATAAGGGTTATCCGACTGGAAATGGCGATCGGGGAGATCAGCTAGTAGAAATTCAGGTATTAATTCCCAAGGAAATTAGCGACGAAGAACGGGAATTGTACGAGAAATTGCGGCAAATTCAGACTTTCAAACCCCGTCAAGATTTGTCGGTTTAATTTTGTAGAGGGGAGCATCTCTTTTTTGCAAGAAGCATTTTTTATTGTAGAGCTGTCCTAAATGATTCATCAAGATTGGTAGGGGTAGTGCCCCGTGCCTACCCCCTATCTATCGGGGCAACCGGATCTTAAAGAACCCCCTACAAGAACTATGAAAATGATGCGAGTATTGCTATATATAAATGAAAAACTGATATGCTCCCCTGTGGGTGCGCGCTGCACGCGGGAAATCTTGTTTGTATAATATAGATAGTAGAGTGCGCCTCCCGCACCTGAAACCTCAACCATTACAAATTCACCGATTATCTATATGTTCACATTCATCAATCCTAAAACTGATTTCGCATTCAAAAAAATCTTCGGTTCACAAAATAGCAAAGACATTCTCAAGAGTTTTTTGAATGCCTTGTTGTATGACAATCAGCCCACCATCGAATATTTGCAAATCCTCGATCCTCATTCATTACCGCTAATCCGAGGGCTGAAGGATACTTACGTAGATATTAGAGCGAAATTAAATGACGGCACAGAGGTAATTATCGAGATGCAGGTTTTGAACGTAGAGGCTTTTGAAAAGCGGATTTTGTACAATGCAGCCAAAGCTTATTCAACGCAATTAGAAACAGCAGAACAATATGTAATGTTGAATCCAGTGATTGCCTTGACCATCACTGATTTTGAGATGTTTGAGGATTTTAGGAAAGTAATTTCGCGGTTTGTGCTAAAAGAAAGAGAGTTCTTAAGCGATTATCCTATTTTCGATTTTGAATTGGTTTTTGTTGAGTTACCCAAGTTCCAAAAAAGTTTGAACGAGTTACAAACATTAGCCGATAAGTGGATTTATTTTCTCAAAACTGCTAGGGACTTAAACTCAGTACCTGCAACAATGGAAGAGGTGCCAGAGATTAGTCAAGCATTTACAATAGCGACTAAAGCTAATTTGAGCTATGACGAATTAAGCGAGTTGCAAAAACAGGAAATTTACATCCAAGACCGTCGGGGAGCAATCACTAAAGCGGTCAGTATAGCAACAGAAAAAGGCAGACAAGAAGGCAAACAAGAAGGCAGACAAGAAGGAATTAAGGAAGGACAATTCGCACTAATTATCCGTTTGTTAGAACGTCGTGTAGGTGCGATCGCTCCCGAAGTTCAAAATCAAATTCAGGAATTGTCGATCGCGAAATTAGAAAATTTAGCAGAAGCTTTGCTCAATTTTACCCAAATCTCGGATTTAACAGCTTGGCTGGAAACACAAGATTTACCCGCCCGATAGCCGACTCTGTAGGGTGCGTCAGCGATTAGCCTAATTTTCAGATGTTCCGTCAGAAGTGGCTGACGCACCCTACTACAAATGTGAGTGTCATGTGTACAAAAATGAGATGCTCCCGATCGCACTCGATAACATAAGTAAAATTACTGTTGCAATTCTTCAGGAACTAGCCGAAAATTAACCTCAAGCTAATTTTCCCACACTACAGGAGCATTCCGCCACAATGACTCAAATGCCGCCTCAATGCAAAAATCTGCAAGAGCAAGTTGACTCTCTACTCCAACTGCTGCGTCAAGAATCGTCTCTGCGACAACAAGATATCACGGCGGTACAATCTTCTCTGAAAAAGGCAATTTCTCCTGAGTTTGAGATTGTGTTTGCGGGCGCTTTTAGTGCGGGAAAATCAATGCTGATCAATGCTTTGCTGGAGCGAGAATTGCTCTACAGCGCTGAAGGACACGCAACCGGTACTGAATGCTATATCGCCTACGCTGAATCGGCCCAAAAAGAGCGTGTTGTTCTCACTTTTTCGAGCGAAGTTGAGATTCGCCAGCAAGCCTATGCTCTTTGCGAGCAGTTAAATTTAACGACTGAAATCGATATTAATCTCACAGATGTAGTTAAAATTTTAGCTCAGGGATGCAGCATAATTATCGAAAAGGAAGGCGGAGAAAATAAATCGGAGCGAGCTAAACAAGCAAAGGCTCTTACTTTGCTATTAGAAGGGTTTGAAGCGAATCGCGATCGCATCCAAACTATCGAAAACGCTACTTATTCGATGGAACAGTTTAATTTCTCCAATCTCAAAGAAGCTGCTAGTTACGCGCGGCGCGGTAGCAACAGTGCTGTACTCAAGCGAGTTGAATATTACTGTTACCATCCGCTGCTGCAAGATGGGAATATTATTATTGATACGCCGGGAATTGATGCGCCTGTCAAACAGGATGCGGAATTGACCTATGATAAGATTGAAAGCCCGGATACTTCGGCGGTTGTGTGCGTCTTGAAGGCTGCGTCGTCTGGAGAAATGACGACGGAAGAGACGGAGTTGATGGAAAAAACGCGATCGAATCCCGGAATTCGCGATCGGCTGTTTTACATTTTCAACCGCATTGACGAAACTTGGTACAACGCGCAACTGCGACAACGCTTGGAAAATCTGATTAATTCCGACTTTCGCGACACCGCCAGAGTCTATAAAACCAGCGGATTGCTGGGATTTTACGGGAGTTTGATTAAAGGGACAACCGGGCGCGATCGTTTTGGTTTGGATAGCATTTTTGTCCAAAGTCGCGATCGAGTTGATGCAGACACGAATGCGGGTAGTAAAAGCGAAAACAGTGAAGAAACACCGCAATTTGTCAGCGAATTTAACCGCTACTGCGCGAATTCCGGCAAACTATCTCCCAGCAAATTTCGGATTTCAGTTAACAGCTACGAAACGCCCAGTCAAAACTACGTGCGGATTCTGGCGGAACAAGGTCAACCGTTAATTCAGCAATTAATTCAAGATAGCGGCATCGAAGATTTTCGCACAGCCATCACCGATTATCTCACAAAAGAAAAGCGCCCGCAACTCTTCAGAAATCTCGCTGACGATTTAGAGGATTTGTGCATTCAACTGCGGAAACAATACCAAACAATTCAGCGGAATTTGGACAGCCAGCCCCGCGAAATTGAAGCGATGAAAGCTCAAGAACTTTTACGCCTAAATCAAGAATTGCAGCAAGTCGGACAGGAATTTCGAGAACATATCGCCAAAGAAGTCAATGATATGATTATGAACAGATGCGATATTTTCGATACAGATTTTCGCCAACTGCAATCTCGGATGATTCGCCGCTTAGATGAATTGCTAGATGGATTTTCGGTTGAGGCGGCTTACGGACGCACTTTGATGACTCATCCGCGCAATGCTACTGCACCTTTAATTGCGGTTTTAGTGGAAGCGCTTTACTATTTAGCGAATCAGTTGGAAGATATTTTAGTAGAGGCTACAAAGTCACTGGTTGAGAATTATTTCCAGTATTTGAAAGACAGCATTCGCAAGTCAGAATACTATCGATTACTTTATCGGTTGTTGGGGAATGACGGGGGAATTGAACAGCAGTTAGAGGAGTTGTCACAGCGGGTTTCTCGTGCTTTGGTGAATGCGGCGGGCGTGGAGTGCGATCGCTACGTGCGAGAAAGTCCCCGTTTTTACGACGAAGGCACGTTTTCGATTTACCAATTCCGGGAAACATTGCAGCAAACATCCCAAGGTTTTGACTGCGAAAATATGGTAGACGCGCAACCAGCAATTAGACAATTATTGAGGCTAGATTTTGAGCCGAAAGTATCGAAAACCATTCGGCAAACTTTCCGCCAAACTGTGAATCAAACGCTGAAAGAGCATTTGTTGCCGATGGCGGAACAGCAAGCTGATGATATTTTGCAGAAATACAGTCAAGCCCGCGATTATTTGGAGCAAACTTTGGCGCAGGAAGCTGAGGAGAAAATTGCTAAGAATCTGCGGTTGCAAGCTGAGAATGAAGAGAAAATTCAAGAGTACGATCGGGCGGTTTCGGGGATTAATAGTTGTTTGCAAGCAATGAAGTTGCACGAGCATTTGTTGCCTATAATTGGAGATAATAATAGCGTTGTTGTGGATTGTGAATGATTGAAATTAAGGCGATTGGAAACCGGGGAGATTGAAATTAAGGCGATTGGAAATCCGGGCGATTGAAATTAAGGCGATTGGAAACCGGGCGATTGGAAACCGGGCGATTGGAAACCGGGCGATTGGAAACCGGGCGATTGGAAACCGGGCGATTGGAAACCGGGCGATTGGAAATCGGGCGATTGGAAATCGCGGCTACACAGACAAAACCCGCCTCCGCGGGTTGAAGACATTCTTAATTCTTAGTCCGCGGAGGCGGACATCGTTTGTATAGCCGCGAATTCTATTCGCCGGGATTATTGCAAAAAGAGCATCAATTACGGCGATTGGAAATCGCGGCTACACAGACAAAACCCGCCTCCGCGGGTTGAAGACATTCTTAATTCTTAGTCCGCGGAGGCGGACATCGTTTGTATAGCCGCGA
>NZ_JAHREU010000088.1:0-5557 GCF_020883145.1 Microcoleus sp. CAWBG27 | reverse complement strand
ATCAATTACGGCGATTGGAAATCGCGGCTACACAGACAAAACCCGCCTCCGCGGGTTGAAGACATTCTTAATTTTTAGTCCGCGGAGGCGGACATCGTTTGTATAGCCGCGAATTCTATTCGCCGGGATTCTTGCTAAAAGAGCATCAATTACGGCGATTGGAAATCGCGGCTACACAGACAAAACCCGCCTCCGCGGGTTGAAGACATTCTTAATTTTTAGTCCGCGGAGGCGGACATCGTTTGTATAGCCGCGAATTCTATTCGCCGGGATTCTTGCTAAAAGAGCATCAATTACGGCGATTGGAAATCGCGGCTACACAGACAAAACCCGCCTCCGCGGGTTGAAGACATTCTTAATTTTTAGTCCGCGGAGGCGGACATCGTTTGTATAGCCGCGAATTCTATTCGCCGGGATTCTTGCAAAAAATGAGGCGATACCTGATAATTGTTAATAGAGTATTTTGAAAAAATCAACACTCAATATGCAAAAACATATTTTTCTAGAAAATTACGGAAATGATGATGTTTGTTCCTTTGGTTCTACAATGTTCAAAGTAGGTACGCTTACCCACGTAATGCAATCAGCAACTAATTGTCACTTAGAAAATGCACTTACGGAGTTATTCACAACTCAAGGATTAGCAATAAATACCCGTAAATATAATTCACAGCTTAACTGTTACGAAGAACAAAAATGGTTTGGTGATGGTATAGACTGTGAAATCTTAAAAATTGGGGCTAAAGGTTGGCAAAAAGGTAAAGTTAAAATCAGAGTCATTGTAGAGTTTTGCCCAGACGAACCAGAAGTTGAAGAAACACCAGAAAACAACGAGTCAGAAACTAGCAAACCAGAATCCCCTCTCGATGATTTGCGCCGCCAACTACTAAACCATGAAAATCAACCGAACAATTCATGACTAAAACCCCTAGAATCCCCATTCCCCTAGAAGTCAGAAAATACGTATTCACTCGCAACAAATACCAGTGCCAAAGCTGCGGGCAAACCAAACAAGAAACCCAACTGTCGATCGATCATATCATCCCCCTAGCCCGCGGCGGCAGCAACGACATCAGCAACCTGCAAACCCTCTGTCTCGCCTGCAACCAACGGAAAACCGACAAACTAGACCCCCGATTCCGGCGACACTTTGACTTATAATATTAGTTTTATCGAGATAGAAATGACTGTTTGTAGTGCGGACTTCAGTCCGTTCTGAGAAATTTTGACCCAATGCGGACTAAAGTCCTCACTACAAACCTCTATTATCTGTTTGTAGTGCGGACTTCAGTCCGTTCTGAGAAATTTTGACCCAATGCGGACTAAAGTCCTCACTACAAACCTCTATTATCTGTTTGCAGTCCGGACTTCAGTCCGTTCTGAGAAATTTTGACCCAATGCGGACTAAAGTCCTCGCTACAAACCTCTATTATCTGTTTGTAGTGCGGACTTCAGTCCGTTCTGAGAAATTTTGACCCAATGCGGACTAAAGTCCTCACTACAAACCTCTATTATTTGTTTGTAGTGCGGAATTCAGTCCGTTCCAAGAAATTTTGACCCTATGCGGACTAAAGTCCTCACTACAAACCTTATAAATTCTACCATCTATAATACCGATAAGGATCGTCGCCATTCTCAAAATCTGTCTTATAATCCGGGTGATAAAACTCCTGACTCGAACCGTTAAACACAGCGCCATCAGCCTTAAAACTCGCCCCTAAATTAGCCAAAATCTGAGCATTTGCCCGAGTTTGCCGCCAGCGAGTAAAACGCAAATAAGTCTTAGCATCAGCATTCAAACTATCGGGGTCAATTTGAGAGAAAATCGCCACGCCCTTACCTACAGCAACCCGGCTTAACAAACCGTCAGCACCGATTTCTCCCCCAGACTTAATCAACCAAGTATCATAAAAAGAGCGCGATCGCAAATCCGAACCGCTAAGCCCCTTCATCTCATCCCAAACTGGCACCGCCAGCGAACCTCCGAAATCCTTCGCCTGCTGCAAACCCACGCCCAAACCCGCAACAGGTACTTGACGCGGCAAGAAAAACGCATTCCCGCCACCATTCAAATAAGCACGCAAATCTGCATCTTTCAGATTCGCTTCGGCACCCACAATCGCCAAACCAACATCCTGAGAAAGCGCATTAGCCCGCTGATAAATTACCCCCAAACTGTCCAACTTCTTGGCATCTTTGTCTCCCCCAATTAAAACCACTTTATCCGGCTTTCCAAGCATTGGAGAATTCGTCCCGTAACTCACAAGTTGCTGGACTAATTGCGCCGCCCCACCATCTACAGAATAATGGTCTTCCACATCCAACTCGTTTAAAATTAGCCGCCCTTTTCCATAATCCAATTCCATCAGCGGGGAATAAGCTAAATCAAACTCAGATTCCAAAATTGGTCGCCAACCGCTGCGGTGCGGCTTCTCAATTGAAGCGCTGCTGACTGCGCCGCGATTTCCCCAATGCCAGCCGTACCAAGGCATATTTGCTGGACTCAATCTTGACCCAGTTTGAGTTGTATCTGGATAAGCTTCAAGCAGCGTACTTTCCCCCATCCAATCCCGCATATCTTCACCGTCTAAACCGATAATTGCTGGATGATTGCTGTCAACTGGATAGGCGCGGCGGCTGACGTGTTCGGCAACTCTCAAACCCATGTTTTTCAGCCATTCCCGGCGCTGAGAAAATACTATTGCTTTGCCACCGTTTCGCACGAAAGTTTCTACATTTCCTGGGAAATTTTGCCCGCTAGAAAAGGCTTCCCGACCGATAATTAATAGCGATAAAACTTGCGAACCATTCCAGGGTACCAGACTATAACCTAACTGCTTTAACATTGCCGATGTTTTGCCAACTGGATCGAAGATTGTCAGCGTATCCTTGATTTTGGCTTGATTGGCAAACACCCGGAAAGGAAATGTATCAGAATGCGGCCGATCGCCAATTCGTGCAGTTAAACGAATTTCGCCGTCAGCTTTGCTAGAAATTGTATTTGGCAATTTCACGTCAATTGGGAAAAATAGCGTGCCTGCTGTGTCAATTTTCCCCTTCTTCTCCCCAGTTGCTACCTCTTCTCCCCCGACCATAACTCGCCAATTTACTGCAAAATCCTGCTGCGCTCTCGTATCGTTAATTAATACTATTTGCTTAGCCAATTTGCTGCCTGCAAAAAAGCTGCGATCTTTGGCAGCAAAAGCCTGATTAGCACCAGCAATCCAAGCTAAAGTAGGGCCGTTATTATTCATAATTGCCTCCCCTGCCGGATAAATTTTGTAAGCTTCTGGTTGCAAATGATGCATCAGATTGTTGGACACTTGCTTCAAATAAACACCTCGGCGACCCGATTGAAATCCTCCCAGATCTACCTTGGTTCTGCCAGCATCCGAAACATCCCAACCGTGTCCTTGCTGCCAAGGAATCATGCCCCCAGACATTCCAAAAGTCCGCCAAGTCCGCCAAGTATTCGTACTGAATAAATACTGCAACTTTTGAAAAGCAGGTGCAAAATCTAAATCCTTGCTCATGTGCCAGCTTTTATACTGCATATCCTTGACAAATTGCTCGCGAATTTTACGTTTATAAGTGGGAGTTTCTAAGTCGTAAGCTTGTTTGCCAAAGTAAATTGCTGCAAATTCAGTCATCCAAGGTTCGCTAACAATCACCTTATCAAAACCTTGGCGGTTCCGCATCATGGTCGCGTGCAGAGGCGTGCCAAATTCTACCACCATGTAGGGCATCTCTCCGGTTTTGCTCCACTCGGAAATCCATTCTTCCCTTTCTTGCAACGGCATCACATTTAAATAAGAATTTAGCGAATAAACATCGCCAAAAGTGCCACCTTGATGTACCATTACAGGTCTGGTTGGGTCTACAGATTTCATGGCAGCAAAAGCTTCATTTCCCAGGGGGGTTTTTGCCCGCAAACGCTGGTCTTCCACGGGGCCGATTGTTCCTTCTACTGTTTTCTTGCCGATGCGGCGGGGATTTTGGTCGTCACCGTTGCCGAAATAATTAGGACTTGTCGCCCACATTAATACTGAGGGATGATTGCGGTAGCGGCGCATTTCTGCTGTCATTCGCCCTTTCCAGCGATCGATAATTTGGCGGTTATTCCACTGTTCGCTCCAAGCTATGGGAGTAATATCTAATGCGGGAGCCATAATTGGAAAACCTTTGAGGTCTGCGCGTTCGGAAAATAGTTCTCGGAAGTGCCATCTACCCCGTTCGTCGTGATTCCAAGGCCAGATTTCTGCTATATTGAAACCAGCTTTTACATAGGCGTCTATTAAACTGTCTGAAACTTCTACTGTGCCACCTTCCCAAGTATCGGAATGCAAGGCTGGACGCAGGCGAAACTCGGTGCCATTTAACAAAAATTTGCGCCCTTCTACCCAAAATTCCCGGAATCCGAAGGGTTGGTGATATTGCGTTTTTACGCCGCTGCCTGTTACTTCTAGTTGCAGGGTGTAAAGGTTGGGTTTGCCGGCATCCCAAAGGCGGGGACTTGGCCAATCCCATTGGACTTTTACGGTTTGAATTGGTTTGGCTTGAACGGTTGCAGTGCCTGTAAATTTTTGTTCGACTTTGCCTTTTTCGTCGAGCATTTGCGCTACAAGCTGAACTTGACCGTTTTGGGTAATGTCTTTGAGTTCTACATCTAATTTAATTTGCTTTTTTCTGGTGGAAGTTTGGACGTAGACATCGCTAACTAGCGGGCCTTGTGGAACGCTAAGAACCCTGACTTCGCCGATGATTCCCCGCGATTGCAAGTTGGATTTTGTGGTGTATATTTCTGTGGGACTCATAATCACGGCTTTGTCTTTTTCGTCGGAGACTGCCGCGACTAAAATAGATATGGTATTTTGACCTGGTTTGGCTACTTTGGTAATTTCAATATTGCCGTAGGGCCATTCGATTTGACCGCAGTTAATGCCGTTGACAAAGATAATTGCATCGGTGCTGACTCTGGCTAAGTCGATAAAAATGCGGCGGTTTTTCCAGTCGCCGGGAATGTCTATTTTTTTCTGATACCAAGCTTTTGATAGTTGTTTGCTGTTGAAGTTTTCCCAGTCTTTGCCGGTGCCGCGAGTGATGATTCCGGGTATGAATTCGTTTTTTTCTTCTTGCCAGTCTCCGGGTACTTGGATGGAACCCCAATTGGGGGAGGCGGGGGGACTTTGGGGGTTGCCTGTGGCGGGGACAAATTGCCAGGTGCCGTTGAGATAGATTTGGTTGCGCTGGTTGTCGATCGCGCTGGCGGTAGCTGGGGTAAGATTGGGAAAGCCGATCAACATTACTGAGTTGCTGACCGAGTTGGGATTTTGCACCGCGTAACCGATGAATCCGAAGACGATGGCGGCTGCGAAAAATAATCCGATAATTTTTGCCAGCTTGTGATTCATCGTAAGTTCCTCCCAGAAATCAACTTATCCAGTTTGTCTCTTCATTTATCATAAGCTGCTGCGCGCATCAATTGCTTGGTTTCGAGGATTGCAGAAAGGGGAGAGTGGGAGAGGGGGAGAGGGGGAGAGGGGGAGAATGGGAGAAA
>NZ_JAHREU010000087.1:0-23676 GCF_020883145.1 Microcoleus sp. CAWBG27 | reverse complement strand
GTTCTATCGCTTTCGCCTGGTTTACTGAACCATGTAACTGTAGTTAATTAGATCGTGTCTTCTCTGTTTAATCATCATGAGTAAGTGTCAGTAACATTGTACCTCATCTTTCTGAGAAAGGCTATATCTCAATGCACTCCGCCGCTTAATGCCCGCTGTCTCCCATACAATTGTGTTCGTGAATGCGCTGTCGGCAAATGAAACCAGCGTGTTAATTCCGATGCAATTGTCGTCGATCCAACGTTAGGGCGATCGAACTGATATTTTGCATTTGTTGCGAGATTATGGCAGGGGTTTAAATCCCCGACTTACTGTTGCAATAAGTGCAAAATATGCGATCGATTAATCTTTTACAGCATTCGCGCCCCAAAAAAGCTTGCTAAACTATAAATAGACTTAAGTCAAGGAGTCAAATCAATGCCATCTCCCTTTCCCGGTATGGATCCGTATTTAGAGCATCCAGAACTCTGGCCTGCCCTACACCACTTATTAATTAGTGAAATTTTTAGATTTTTGTCTCCCCAACTACGTCCTAAGTATTTAGTTTCCTTGGAAGTGAGAATCTATGAAACCGCTGACGATAATTTATCAATTGGTATTCCTGACGTAAACGTAATTCAACCACAAACTGCCACTGAATTAATAACGTCAAACGTAGCCGTTGCAGAGCCACCAACACAACCCTTAACAGTAAATATTCCCATGCCCTACGAGGTTCGGGAAGGCTATTTAGAAATTAGAGAAAGGGGAAACGAAGAATTAATTACAGTGATTGAAATCCTCTCTCCTAGCAATAAGCGCACAGGCAAAGGACGACAAATGTATGAGGAAAAGCGAGAAGAAATTTTGGGCAGCCGCACTCATTTGATTGAAATAGATTTATTGCGGCGCGGTCGAAAAATGCCAGTTATTGGCAATAATTTTGAAAGTCACTATAGCGTTTTGGTGTGTCGGGGAAATCGCCGCCCCAGAGCAGATTTGTACGCTTTTAACGTCCACAACCCGATGCCAGCTTTTCCTTTGCCACTGCGATCGGGTGATATCGAACCTATAATCAATTTGCAGGAATTATTCACTCAAATTTACGACATCGCAAGTTACGACCTCAAGATTGATTATCGTAACTGGGAAGTCATACCAGCGCTGTCAGAGGCGGATACAATTTGGGCAGATGCTTGGTTGCGCGATCGAGGATTGCGAGATTGATTTGGCGTGCAGCCATTCTCTTAGTCTGCGGAGGCAGACTTCGTTTTTGTAGAAGCGATTTCAATCGCCGAATGACTTAATTCAAAAATTGGTTAACAGCTAAACATCTTGGCTTTGCATCAACCGCTGCTTCAAACGCGCCGGATCTCCCCGATCGACAACCTGGCCCTTTTCCAACAAAAAAGCCCCATCACAATAATTCAACTCATCCAAACGGTGAGTCACCCACAAAGCCGTAATCCCACGATTTTTCACCAACCGCTGCACCGCCGCCACCAAATCCAACTGAGAATCAGGATCTAACAAAGCCGTAGGTTCATCCAACAGCAAAATTTCGCAATGACGGGCGATCGCCCCAGCCAAAGCAATCCGCTGCTTCTGGCCCCCACTCAAAGCATAAATCGGCCGCCGTTGTAAATCCAGCAAATTCACCGCCTCCAAAGCCTCAGCCACTCTCTGGCGCACCTGAAGATTAGAAAGCCTTTCCTCAACCAAACCAAAAGCCACATCCGCACCCACCGTCGGCATTACCAACTGGTGATCTGGGTTTTGGAACACAAAACCCACGCGCCCGCCCAGATCGATTTCGCCCGATTGGGGGTGCAGCAGCCCAGCCATCAGCCTCAGCAGCGTAGATTTGCCGCTACCGTTAGTACCCAAAAGCATCCAAAACTCACCCTTGGGTACATCCAGAGAGCAACCTTGCAAAACTCGATCGCCCGACGGCCAGCAAAAACCCAAATCCCGCACCGCAACCGCTGACTGGCCCATATCGGCGCCCACACCCCCAGCCCTCATTCTGCCAAAGTCATCGAAACGAAACCCGGTGCCCTACCTGTAGAAGCAGTCCCAGATTTCTGAGAAATCACCACCCCAGAAATCTCGCTGCTGAGAACAGCTACCTTTTTCTCAGTATTTTTCTCACAAGTAAGTTCCAAAATTTGCGGTTGGGAGTTACGCATTGCCTCTAAAACCTGCTGGTAAACAGCCTCAGCGTCCTCCACCGATTTCCGCTGCACCGACAAGGAGACGGGCGTGTTCTTCACAATCATGTCAATGCTGAACATATAGTCTTAAAAACCTAAGTTTGGAACTCTACCCTCAGTATATATATAGGACAGGACTTAGGACAGGACTTACGCATCAAGACTCAAAAAACCCGGTTTTTTACTCTTTCGGCGGGCTGTAACAAAGTATTGCGGTAAAAAACATCGCTTTCTGTAAGGGCGTCGCCCCCCTGCCGGCAAGGATTTCGGGTTTATTCGAGAACTTAGAGGACTTCCGGCACCAGTCAAGATCCCGAACTTCTTGAAGAAATGCTTGCCATTGTAAAGAATTACCCCTATAATCTTAAATACGGTAAAGAAAAGTAAACTCTGTTCATAATTCAACCCACTTTCTGTTAAGCAGATCAAGATTTGGGCAATAATGACTAGAGACAAATCCGTTGTAATTATATCTATTTGGAGATTAGCGTAATGACAATCGCAGTCGGACGCGCCGAGAACGAAAGAGGCATCTTTGATGTACTCGACGACTGGCTCAAGCGCGATCGCTTCGTCTTCGTAGGCTGGTCTGGCATCCTGCTATTCCCCTGCGCCTACATGGCCATCGGTGGCTGGTTAACCGGCACCACCTTCGTCACATCCTGGTACACCCACGGTTTGGCAAGCTCCTACCTCGAAGGAGCCAACTTCCTCACCGTAGCAGTCTCCACCCCAGCCAACAGCCTCGGACACTCCCTGCTGTTCCTGTGGGGCCCCGAAGCACAGTGGGACTTCACCCGCTGGTTCCAACTCGGTGGTTTGTGGGCATTTGTCGCCCTCCACGGCGCCTTCGCACTGATCGGCTTCTGCCTGCGTCAGATCGAAATCGCCCGTTTAGTCGGCATCCGTCCCTACAACGCCCTCGCATTCACCGGCCCCATCGCCGTGTTTGTGTCGGTATTCCTGCTGTACCCCTTGGGTCAATCAGGCTGGTTCTTCGCCCCCAGTTTCGGCGTCGCAGCAATTTTCCGCTTCCTGCTATTCCTGCAAGGCTTCCACAACTGGACGCTCAACCCCTTCCACATGATGGGCGTTGCAGGCATCTTGGGCGGCGCGCTGTTGTGCGCTATCCACGGTGCCACCGTGGAAAACACCCTGTTTGAAGATGGCGAAGGTGCTAACACTTTCCCAGCTTTTAACCCAACTCAGTCAGAAGAAACCTATTCCATGGTTACAGCTAACCGTTTTTGGTCGCAAATCTTCGGAATTGCTTTCTCCAACAAACGTTGGTTGCACTTCTTCATGCTGTTCGTACCCGTCACAGGCTTGTGGATGAGCTCCATCGGTATCGTCGGTTTAGCATTAAACCTGCGTGCTTATGACTTCGTATCACAAGAATTGCGCGCTGCTGAAGATCCTGAGTTTGAAACGTTCTACACTAAGAACATTCTGCTTAACGAAGGCATTCGTGCTTGGATGGCTCCGACCGACCAACCCCACGAAAACTTCATCTTCCCTGAAGAAGTTCTACCTCGCGGTAACGCTCTCTAATCAGTGCGAAGTATCAAAAATAGCAACATTTTGAAAGGGTAAGATAAATTAGTTTAGGCTTTACCCTCAATGTTTAAAAAGCTCCTGCCGCTCGGTAGGAGCTTTTTTGTTGTATTAAAAGTCTTGTTACGCCATGCTATAAAAAATAAAAGCGACATAGAGGTAAAAACAATGGGAAAACCAAGAACCGCAGCAGCATTAAAAATTGCGATGGAAATTGCAGAAAAGCGTGAGGCTGCTAAAATGGCGCAAAAACTCGCTACTCCCCCAAAACCTTATACGCCCAAAGAATCATCGACGGTCGTGTTAGTTCCGATGATTGGCAAGGACGGTAAAACTTATGTTAAATTTCCCATCCGAAACAGTGTTTACAGTCGTATTACTTCGTCAATTGATGCATTAGGTATGAAAGCAGCAAACGCTAACACTGGTACAGGAACTTCTGTTGTAGATTTTCGAGGCAACCACAAGAATGTTTTGCGAGTCCGTGTATACGAAGGTCTAGCGACTCCAATAGCAAAGCTCACCCCTTGGGGAACGAGAACTGTCAAAATGATTGATAAAAGCTTCCAATTTCCAATCGGGGGAGAAACTTGGGACGCAGCTATAACCGCTTTTAAGACCCTGTTCGGCGATGATGGTGCGCTCCGGCCAATGATGGGTACGACAAACGGTCGTGCTGAATTACTGCTAGGTAAGCAAGTTATTGCTAGCATCGAAAACTAACGAAGTGATAACGCTTAACGCTGCTAACACTAACAACTGGGTGCAGGTATGGAAGCTTAGTATACCTGCCTCAGTAACCGCTCTTAACAGACAAACCTGTCAAATCCTATGAAAATTGCTTTAATTACCCTAACTGTTGAGGTTCTAGGCTGCCTGAGGATTCTGCCAGCTTGCTAACTCAAGAGTCAAATTCTACCTTTGATGAATCTAGCGGACTTTCGCTCTATCCTAGGAAATCGCCGCATCTGGCAAACTCCTATCTAAGAAATTGAGCAGCAGCGCACATTTCCCTCTTTATACACGCCCCACAGAAAAAGCAATCCGCTCAAAAGCTCGTTAGCGAAGCCCTCGAAGAGGATCGCCCGCTGGCTGTAGAGATCGATCGAAAACCTCGCTACGTCAGTAATTTGCCCTCATCTTGCGAAAATATTAATTTGCATCCCCCCACTTCTAATTCCTTGTGTTATTCTAATGATTGTGATTACTGGAATGATACTCAGAACGCAGGTTCTTTCGGTTACGCTGGCAAAAGCTAGCGCACAAATCCTCACACCAAATCTTGTATTTGGGTGAGGTGCGTTCAAATATGAAGCCATTTAGCTAATCCTGGAGGTGATGCCCATGATAGAAAGTAGTAAATGCATGGGTCATCAGATTGGAAACTACCGGCTGTGCGCCGGGGCCGCTCACTAGCAGTCAGCCGTCGTTTCCAACTGGAAACGAATTCCATCGGGAACCAGGCTCAGCTAGGGATTCTCCCGGCAGTCAGGTTCTAATCTGAAGACCCGCTAGACCGCTCTCACCTCAAATAGTGTTAAATCTTAAGTATTAAAACTTGAGCCTCAACACTATTGGTGAGAGCGGATAGTTTTTGGTCGGATTTTTTACAGGTTGGCTGTTAATCTCCCAAAAAGCTTATCCCAAAATAAAAAAAAAATTATGGCAGATCTACTTAACGATACTGAAATTCAAGAGCGCGCCAGTCAATTATCGGGCTGGACGGTGCAAGGTCGGCAACTGCGGTGTACCCGTTTATTTAAAGATTTTATCGGCGCGATCGCCTTTGTGAATAAGTTAGTCGCCCCCTCAGAAGCCGCAGGACATCACCCCGACATAGAAATCTCCTATAACAAAGTAACAGTTAACTTGACCGAAGAAATGGGTCACAAGCCCCGCCGTCCCACGGCGGCTTTTCGATATCCAAATCACTCATCGAGGATTCTGAATAAATGATGATTGGTTTATTCAGTCTGCTATAGTACGTCTATGCTGAACTACAACTTCGAGTACAAACTCATTCCCACACCTGAGCAAGCCGAAACTATCGACCTGTGGCTAGAAATTTGCCGCAAGGTCTATAACTTCGCGCTGGCCCAGCGAAAAGATTGGGTTAATTCTCGCAAGTGCAGCATCAATGCCTGTAGCATCAATAGGGAATATATTCTTCCTGCTGATGCTCCCCGTCCAACCTTCGCGAGTCAGTGCAAATCATTGGCGGCGGCAAAGAAATCAATTTTGGAACTGAAGCAACCTCATACTCATGTTTTGCAGCAAGTGTTGCGACAACTCGAAGCCGCATTTGTGGCAATGTGGGAACGGGGTCATGGATTCCCTCGGTTCAAGAAACGGATGCGGTCGTTCCTATTTCCCCAACTCAATTTAGAGGTCTTGCGTCCATGGGATGGAGACAATGACGTGAACCTGCCTAAGATCGGCTGGGTGAAGCTGCGTCTGTCCAGACCGATTCCAGACGGATTTGAGGTGAAACAGATTCGCGTTGTGAAGCGAGCGTCAGGCTACTATGCCATTCTCACTTTGCAATGTGATGTCACCATTCCTCTGCCTCCCATTGCAGGGCATTCAGTGGGGATTGATTTAGGACTGATTTCGTTTTTAGCAACGTCTGATGGTGAGTTAATTGCTAGACCCAAATTCTTTGTTGATGGGCAACGCAAGCTGAAATCGCTGCAACGCAAACTGAAACGCAAGAAGAAAGGGTCTAACGCATGGCGGAAATTACAACATCGCATTGCAAGACATCACGAAACCCTCTCAAATACTCGCAAAGACTTCCATTTCAAAACAGCACATCATCTTTGTGATGGAGCAGATTCTATCTTTGCTGAGGATCTAAACCTGAAAGCCATGTCTGCCGGGATGCTGAGCAAGCACACTTTAGACGCTGGATTTGGGCAGTTCCTTAACATCTTGGGGCATCTCTGCTTCAAGCGAGGCAAGCATTTCAGCAAGGTCGATGCAAATGGAACGAGTCAAACTTGCCCGAATTGCCAAACGCATACGGGCAAGAAAGAGCTTTCTGAGCGGGTGCATGAATGCCCGGAATGTGGGTATAAGACAGACCGAGATGTTGCTGCTGCCCAGGTGGTGATGCAACGTGGATATACAGCGGTGGGGCACATCGCGGTGAATTTTGGTGAGGGTAAAGTCATTGGACTCCCGTTGAGCCAAGAATCCCCTCGCCTTTAGGCAGGGGAGTTGTCAAAACTCACGATGCCGGAGGGTTAACTGAGAAAGACCTGGCGCTAGCCCAAGAGATTTCTGCGCTAAATTAGAAGAGTTCTCATTTTCCGAGCCGCCACTGCATCTAGCGACAGTCCCAAGAGCAGAAAGCTCGCTCAAAAGAAAATATCGACTCTGGGTTAAAATCGGGTGTGAGAAAGTCGAGATGCAACAAGTCCAATGTATTAAAGGCTATTCGCCATCCTCCGACCATGATCGTATTTGAAAGGCCAGAGTTCTTGAACGAATCTGCTCAAAGAACAGAGCTAATAGAAAAGCTTTTGGATATTGGCGCGGCGCTCTCTAGCGCCCCCGATTTGGGCGGCTTGTTAAACTTGATTTTATCCAAAAGCCGGGAAATCACCTACAGCGATGCGGGCAGCGTTTATTTAGTAGATCACAGCGACGAGAAATCTAAGTTGCTGTTCAAGGTAGCCCAAAACGGTTCTAAACCCAGACTGTCGTTTAAGGAGTTTGCCCTGCCGCTGACAGACAAAAGCTTGGCGGGATACGTGGCAGTTACAGGTCAAAGTTTGAACCTGTCTGATGCCTATGACTTGCCCCCCGGCGTACCCTACCAGCTAGATACGAGTTTTGACAGGGATATTAATTACCGCACTTGCTCGGTAATGGTGTTGCCGATGCAAAACCGACAGGGCGAGACAATCGGCGTACTGCAACTGATCAACCGCAAAAAAAAGGCAGATGAGGTGCTGACGGCAGAGAATGCCTGGGAATCGACGCAGCAGTATTCCGAGTGGGAAGAAAGGATCGTTCGATCGCTCGCTTCTCAAGCAGCAATCTCGATCGAGCGCAATCAACTTCAAGAAAGCATAGAACACTTGTTCGAGGGCTTCGTCAAAGCAAGCGTGCAAGTCATAGAAGCCCGAGATCCATGTACCTTCGGCCATTCAGAACGAGTCGCAGCCCTGACAGTACGCCTGTCAGAAGAAGTAAACGCCGTCAGCAGTGGATGGCTGCGCTCTATTTACTTTAACAACCGTCAAATTCAAGAAATTCGCTACGCCGCCCTGCTGCACGATTTTGGCAAAATCGGAGTACCAGAAGCAGTTTTGACCAAGCAGAAAAAGCTCTACCCCTCACAGCTAGAAATCATTCGCCACCGTTTCGCCCTAGCTCAGCGGACGCTGGAAATGGAATGCGTCCAGTCTAAATATAAATATTTGCTAGAGCATTCAGCTTACCGAAAACACCCAGACTCTGGCCCCGAGTGCGCTAAGTGCCAGGAAATAGAACAGCTAGACACGTCGCTAGCAGAGGCAAAAACCAGATTGGCAGAATATTGGGAAGTCCTGCTAGAGGCCAACGAACCTCACATTTTGGCAGAAGAACCCCTAGCTCAACTGCTAGAACTTTCTCGGCAAACTTACAGAGATATAGACGGGGCAATTAAACCCCTGCTGAGTCCAGACGAAATCGTGCAATTGATGGTGTCGAGGGGCAACCTGACGCCGGCAGAACGATCGGCGATCGAATCCCACGTCACTCACACTTACGAATTTCTCAGCCAAATTCCGTGGACAAAGGATCTAAAAAATGTTCCCCAAATAGCCTACGGACACCATGAAAAACTCGATGGGACAGGCTATCCGCGAGGTTTAACACAGACAGAAATCCCCATTCAAGCGCAATTAATGACGATCGCCGATATTTATGACGCCCTAACAGCGGGCGATCGCCCCTACAAACGAGCTTTGCGAACAGATGCAGCAATGAAAATTTTGCGGCAAGAAGCAGCTCACAACAAAATCAACGCCGATTTATTGGAACTATTCGACCGTCGCCGAGTCTTTAGCGTCCTAGGACACGGTTTGGATGCAAAAGTCGAATCAGCCTAGACGATTCGGACGTGCTGTGCTAAAAAGTAAATAGGCTATCGAGCGCCTAATGTGTCAGTAGTCCAATCAATCCAAAGTCCAAGTATGGCAAGGTTTTGAGGCCGTTGAGTACGTAGTAAAAAACACGTATCCGACAGCAGCCGATCGCATCCATACACTCAGTTAGTTCCCAAGAATCAAAAGAAAAAGTGAATTTTAGGTGTCTTTTTAAAGTATGCTGGTTTAGCAACTACTGACCACATAGAAGACTCGAAAAGTTTCTCTGTAATCGGTGTGAGGATGAGAGTGAATATGTCGAAATTTTTGTGGAGTTACCTACTAATCAGCCCAGCAGTCTTAGGAGCTACCCTAGTAGTTTCTTCGAGCGCGATGGCAGCAGACGCTCAGCAAGCTGCTGATGCGCTCAAGCCTCAAGCTGCCCAAGCTGAAACAGGCCAAACCTCCGAAGCCAAAGTTAATGCTTTAGCGGCTGTTGACGAAACTACCGCAGCACTAAAGCCAGTCGAAGAAATTGCCCAAGGAACAGGCAGCGAAACCAAGCCAGCGATTGCAGATGCCAGCCCTGCTGCAACGGGCAGCGCGATCGCCTCCGCCACTACAGACCCCGCAGCAACAAATCTTGAAGCTGCATCACAACCTGTAACTGAATCTTTAGCAGCAGTTGAGCCAACAGTCGCTCAACCAGTAGAAAATTCAGCGGCAGCCAAACTAGAAAATCCAGCCCCAGCAGCTACCGCTGTCGGGGAGCAAATCAGTGCAGTTCAATTAGAAACTACTGCCCCGGCAGTGGCAGAGCAGGCACAACAAAATTTGCCCTCTCCGGCCCAATCTCTAGCCCAAACTGTCGCACCACAAGCTCAAAACCCAGCCGCCACATTAGAACAGGTCAACGAGTACAGCAGCGAAGGTTCTGGCGGGGAAACTCAGGCTCAAGTAACCTCAGTATCTCAACTTTCCGACGTGCGGCCCACAGACTGGGCATTCCAAGCACTGCAATCCCTAGTCGAGCGCTATGGTTGTATTGCCGGGTATCCGGACGGCACATTCCGCGGCAACCGGGCAATGACCCGCTACGAATTCGCCGCCGGTTTAAACGCTTGCTTAGACAAAGTTAACGAGCTAATTAAAGCAGGTACAACCAACTTAGCGACCAAAGACGACTTGGCAGCCCTCCAACGGCTCCAGGAAGAATTTGCAGCAGAACTGGCAACCTTGCGCGGCCGCGTCGATGCTCTGGAAGCTCGGACATCCGAACTCGAAGCTAACCAATTTTCAACTACTACCAAACTGACTGGGGAAGCAATTTTTGCCCTCAGCGACGACTTTGGTGGCAATGATGGCTTGTTTGGCAGAGACAACAGAAGAGTCGGTACGGGTAACAACGAAGCCGTCTTCCAACAGCGGGTACGTCTCAACTTAAATACGAGCTTCACCGGCAGAGACTTGTTGCTCACCAGACTGGATGTGGGCAACGGTCAAAACTTTAACCTCGGGGCGACGAGCGAAGGTACTCAAACCTGGAACGTAGTCGGCCGCACAGACAACGTTTTTCACTTGGGCAGCTTGCTTTACAAGTTCCCCGCTAGCAATCGGTTGAACGTTACCATTGAAGCCGCTAACGGTGTTTGGAACGATTTCATTCCTACCGTCAACCCTTACTTTGAAGACTTTGACGGCGGTAATGGCTCTCTCAGCGCGTTCGGTCAAAGCAACCCAATTTATCGCCTAGGTGGCGGTGCTGGTATCGGCTTCGATTACGCCTTCGGTGGCAGAGGCCTGCTGGGCGGCGTGTTCGGCCCAACTTCTCTGTCCTTCGGATATTTGGCGTCAAATCCAGCAAGTCCCACCAAAGGCGCAGGCTTGTTCAACGGTGACTACGCAGCGATGGGGCAGTTGACTTTTACCCCGGGACGCAACTTGCAAGTTGCTCTCACTTACAACCACGGTTACTTTACCAGAGGTAACTTCGGGTTTGACAACGGTTTGGGGAACGGCCCAGGCAAACTCGGCGGTTTCACCGGCACGGGCGTGGCTAATTCCATCAATGGTTTGAGCGAAGGCTTTAGCGGCTTCCGCGCTCGCAAAGTTGTCAGCAACTCCTACGGTGCTGAGGCTTCGTTCCGACTCAGCCCGAGATTTATCATTGGGGGCTGGGCTGGTTTAACCAATGCTCGTATTCTCGGCCTCGGCGATGCGAGAATTTGGAACTACGCAGCCACTTTGGCTTTGCCCGATTTAGGGAAAGAAGGCAACTTGCTGGGCTTTGTGGTAGGTCGTGAGCCTTACTTGGATAAACTTGAGGCTCCTGGCAATTTGCGGAACTTCAGCAACGATACTTCGTGGCACTTTGAAGGCTTCTACAAGTTCAAGCTCTCGGATAACATTGCTGTGACTCCGGGCGTCATTTGGATTACCAACCCAAATCAAAATAGCAATAATGACGACATCATTATTGGTACTCTGAGAACTACTTTCACGTTCTAAGAGCGACTTAGAGCAGGGCGGGTCATACCGTCTCTGCTGGCAACTTGAGGTCAAATTTAGCCCTGCTTCCGGCAGGGCTTTTTTGTGCGGTGGACGAATTCAGTGTCGGCATTTTTTATGAAAGTCTATTAAGTTCGGTGGAAAACCGGAGTATAATAAGAAATTAGGATTTATAATTTTTAACTCAACATTGAGAAGAATTTTAACGTCTGACTTCGGAGTTGAGAATTCTGGTAGTTGAAGCAATATGGTAGAACTCTCCTGTAAAAGCGAATACGCAATCTTAGCTTTGCTGGAGCTGGCCGATTGCTACGATGAGGGCGAACCCCTCCAAATTCGCCAGATAGCTGCTCAGCAAAATATTCCCGATCGATATTTAGAACAGTTGCTCGCTACCATGAGACGCTGCGGGCTGATTCGCAGCCAGCGAGGAGCTAAGGGTGGTTATATCTTGGCGCGGGAACCGTGGAAAATTACACTGCTCGAAATTATCAACTGTCTCGAAGGCTCAGAGTTCGATCGCTCCGAAAAAGACTCGCCTGCTCAAACTGTAGAAAGTGCTGTGATTTGGGAAGTTTGGCAAGAAGCGCGATCGATCGCTAACTCAGTGTTGCAGAAATATACGCTACAAGATCTGTGCGAAAAACGCAATGGCAGACGGCAGCTCAATATTATGTATTACATCTAGTCAAGCCGAGGCCGGTCTAATTTTCAACTAAGCCAGCAGGAGTCCCGCGCTCTACCTGTACGAGCGGTGAGCGTCGGGAGGAATGCGCGTGAGTCAAGAGAGCCACCCCGAACCAAAACGATAGCTTTAGATGCCGGAGGGTAACGGGCGATCGACTCACTGTGCAAATTCTTTGGCTGCACCAGTTGCTTTCTCCGGCTTCACGAGATACAATCTTCTTAAAATTTGTGAAAAGCAATGTCCCAAACGATCACCGCCAAGTTAAAGCTAAATCTGAACGCCGAGCAAAAAGCTCTGGTAGCTCAGACTGCTTTGGCTTACCGTGACGCTTTGAACTATACCTCGCAAGTTGCTTTTGATGCGGGTAAAACCAGCAATGGCCTGAAATTGCAGAAGGCTGTCTATAACGAATTGCGAGTTCGTTTTGGACTCGGCGCTCAGATGGCTTGCAACGTACCCAGGCAGGTGTCGGCAACTTATAAAACTCTCTGGACTAAGGTCAAACAATCTAACGATGCTATTGTCAAAGGGTACACCAAGAAACGATACAAAGGATTGGATAAAGTTCCTAAGTATGTGTCTCGAACCTGCACATTGAACTATCAGCGCGACTACTCGTTTAAAACCGAGCAACGAGTAAGCATTATCACTCTAGCTGGTAGAATAGTAGTGACCTATGACGGGTACAACAAGCATTTAGATTTGATTGCCTGCGGCTCTAAGGTTGGAGCAGCAAAGATTGTTTATCAGCGCTCTTCTAAAGCTTACTACTTGATGGTGAGTATTGAAGTAAAAACGCCTGAAGTTGACCCACTGAAAATAACCAGAGTTTCTGGCGTTGATGTGGGGATGCGCTACTTGGCTGTAGAAACAGACTTGCAAAATAAGTCTAAGTTCTATTCGGGGAAAGCAGCCAGATATAAAGCCAATCGCTATCACAAGGCCAGACAAAATCTTCAGCGGAAAGACACTCGTTCGGCCAAGCGCAAATTAATTGCTTTGTCGGGAAGAGAGAGACGGTTTATCGCTGACGTAAACCACCAAATCAGCAAAGAAATTGCCAAACCCAATAGCTTAATTGGATTGGAAAACTTGACCGGAATCCGGTCAAGAACGAAATCTAAGTCTGGCAAGAAGGCGAGCAAGAAACAGCGTCAAGCCAATCGGAATAAAGCTAAGTGGTCTTTTGCCGAATTGCACAGTTATATTGACTACAAAGCCAATCTAAATGGTTCTCTAGCCACTAAAGTTCCGGCGCATTACACTTCACAAAGTTGTCCAAAATGCGGGCATACTTCGGCCGACAATAGACCGAAGAAAGGATTGTTGTTTCGCTGTGAATGTTGCGGGAATGAGCTTCATGCTGATTTGGTAGGTGCGCGAAATATTACCATGAGAACGTTGCTTGTCCGGCAAGACTGGACGAGTACGGGGAGCTTGTCAGCATCCCCTGATGTGTCGGGCCGTGAAACTAAAGCTGAGATTCTGCAAAGATTCTCGGAATTGCGGTGGAGCTCAGATACAAGCCCACATCTCGTGCGGTAGCCCGCTTGATGCTGGGTAGTTGACAATCCTGTTTTTTCAAACAATCAGTGCGGTAGGCGAGAGAGCTAGCCCTAAAAGTTAAATCTCAATACGCAATAGCTTAATATTGCCAACTAAGAATTAACATTTACTTTCAACAACAACCAGACAAAGATTATGCGTATTGCTGGCGACATTACAGAATTGGTGGGGCACACACCCCTGGTGCAACTCAACCGCATTCCCCAAGCCGAAGGCTGCTTGGCTCGGATTGTAGTCAAACTCGAAGGCATGAATCCGGCAGCATCAGTAAAAGACCGGATTGGTGTCAATATGGTCAATCAAGCCGAGGCAGAAGGGTTGATTACTCCCGGGAAAACGGTTTTAGTAGAACCGACATCTGGCAATACCGGAATTGCTTTGGCCATGGTGGCGGCGGCAAAGGGCTACCAGTTGATTTTGACGATGCCGGATACGATGAGTACGGAACGTCGATCGATGTTACGAGCTTACGGAGCTCAACTAGAATTGACTCCCGGCATTGAAGGCATGAGCGGCTGCATTCGGCGCGCTCAAGAGATTGTAGACAAAACTCCGAATGCGTATATGTTGCAGCAGTTTCGGAATCCAGCCAACCCGGACATTCACCGTTCGACAACGGCTGAGGAAATTTGGGCAGATACCGACGGCGAGGTGGATTTCCTGATTTCTGGAGTTGGCACTGGCGGCACGATTACTGGTGTTGCAGAGGTGATTAAGTCCCGGAAACCTGGATTTAAGGCGATCGCCGTTGAACCAGCAAACAGTCAAGTTCTGTCGGGCGGAAAGCCCGGGCCTCACAAAATTCAAGGTATCGGTGCTGGTTTTGTGCCGCCAGTGCTGAATGTAAACGCGATCGACGAAGTGATAGTTGTTACCGATGACGAGGCGATCGCCTACGGGCGGCGCTTAGCCAGAGAAGAAGGACTTTTGTCCGGTATTTCCAGCGGTGCGGCACTGTGTGCAGCTTTGAAAGTCGGCAAGCGTCCTGAAAATGCAGGTAAATTGATTGTGATGATTCAGCCTAGCTTCGGCGAACGCTATCTGAGCACTCCGTTGTTCCAAGATCCAGAACTCAATCTGGCTGTGGCTGTCAACTAAGCAAACTGCGCTTGAAAATCGCATAAATTGAGAGCAGGGCGTTAGAAAATACGCCCTGCTTGCGTTTTTAGCTACAATCGAATGCCTAAAAAGTCACGCCTTTTAAAGAGTCTACGCTGGAGAAAGGAAAAAGCCGCGCCGCTGCGTTAAAAGCTGTATCGGGAAAATCGCTAAACACACCGTCTACACCTAAGCGGTAAAATTGTTCGTACTCCAAAGCAGGATTGCCGCCATACTCTGAAGCCACATAAGTAGGAGATTCATTGCGGAAAGTGTAAGAATGAACTAATAACCCAGCCTGGTGAGCATCGGTGATTAAAGTATTAGCTGGCTGTAATTTCTTATCAGTACCTTCGACAACTATTGTTCGTTTCCAAGGCCCTATGCCGTCAGCATAGGTTTTGATTTCTGCCAACCCTTGGGGTGTCATTAAATCGCGGTAAGTGCGGCGATCGCCACTCACTACAAAATCATAAGGTTTTTCTCCAAAGTCATCCATTAACTGTACCAGTGGCAACTCTGTCAAGCGATTTAACTCTTTGAGATTCCCCACTTCAAAGGATTGGATAAACACGGGATCTGTACGTTTGGTATATCCATTAGCAGACAGCACTTGCACTAATCGCTGCTCTAAAGGCAAATTAACTGACTTAAAATAAGTCGGGTGTTTTGTCTCTGGATAAATTCCAATTGTCCGCCCTTTTTCGGTACTTTTACGCTTAGCTAGATCGATTACTTCTTGAAGTGTTGGCACCTGAAATTGACCGTCAAATGCCGTGCCACGCAACTCTGGCAAGCGTTCCCGCGCCCGCAAGCTTTTGATTTCGGCTAAGGTCAAATCTTCGGTAAACCAACCTTCGGTTTCTTGACCGTCAATTGTCTTTTTGCGTTTGCGATCGGCAAATTCCGGTCGCTTGGCAATATCAGTCGTCCCCGAAATTTCATTTTCGTGGCGGGCGATTAACACTCCATCTTTAGTGGCAACTAAATCTGGTTCAATGAAATCTGCACCCATCTCGATCGCCAATTCGTAGGCAGCTAGGGTATGTTCGGGGCGGTAGCCGCTTGCGCCGCGATGTCCGATAATTAAAGGACGGCGGGGCAGTTCAACAAAATTGTTTGCGTTAATAGTTTGTACTCCATTTAGTGTTGCCAACAAAGTGCCGTCTCGGAGGCTAATTGTGGTGTTTATCCCGGTGCTAGCAATCAACAAATCTGAGAATTGCAGTTGATTGTCCAAAATCAAGCGATCGCCCGTTCCAAAATCAGTAATAATATCAGCACCCTGAGTGCGGCGCAACAAAAACGTATCATTTCCGACACCGCCCGTGAGAGTATCTAAACCTTTATCTCCGCTGAGAAAATCGTTGCCATCTCCCCCTAGCAAGATATCATTACCTTGACCGCCAATTAAGGTGTCATTTCCGCCCGCACCAGACAGTGAATCATTACCAGAATTTCCATTAATTTGCTCTGAATCAACACTTCCCACAATATTGTCGTTACCGCCCAGCGCCGAAATTCCGCCCAGTATTCCCTTGAGTAAGCCAGGGGTAATTGTGAAATTGTCATTGCTATTTGTCAGCAAAAAAGAATCAGATTGTACCGCTGAAGCTGTGCGAACAGCTAAATTTTGAATCTCCTTGTCTTCAGATGGATGCCGATCGGTATCTTTGAGGTTGCTGTCGATCGCTGGAACTCCACCGTCAAGGTTGGAAGCATGGATAATTTGCTGTTTAAGTGCCATGATTTTGATTTCCCTGATTGACTCAAAGATAATTACTTTGACTTTTGGTTAAGGTCAATCAAAAACTATCACGGCAAGATTAAGTAATTACTATCAATTGCTTAATTTTTAGTTATGCAACGGCAAAAACACGATCGGGCGGTTTTCAACTAGCTTGAGGTACTCACCCGCAGCAACACGCAATTAGGCAACGGATGAGTGTAAACGAGTAGAAGGATGTAATATAGCAACCGCATTGACGCTTAATAAATAGTAATAGCCACCTAGTGCTGTTGTGGCGGTATTTCTCCTCATCGGATGAGATGATAGCAGCGATCGCCCTACAAGAACTTTTCCTAACTCATTTACCGACTGCTATAATTTGAAAACTGAGGTTTTTTAGTTAGACTTGACATTGTTTTACATCAAGTAAATAGCTATAACTTTAGCAAATAATGAGATTTTTGTCAAGCACTTTTTCGCAAATTATCCAGATTTCAAGGAAATAATAGCGTGTCTTCCGTTACCAATCACTACAAAACCCTAAAAATTAGCCCAACAGCAACCCAAGCCGAGATTAAACAAGCATACCGCCGTTTAGTCAAAATATTTCATCCAGACAGCCAGAGTTCAACAGCCGGTCACGAAGAGATTGTTCGCCTCAATGCAGCCTATGAAATATTGGGAGATGCCCAGCAAAGACAATCTTACGATCGCCAAATCTCCCAGCCCAGCGAAGAGCAATCGCCCTACGCACCAAACGTCACCCGCCAGCGACAACAAGCAGCGCGGGACGCCGACGAACACATGGAACAGTGGCTGATTAAAGTATACAAACCAGTCAATCGAATACTCAACAACATCTTGAAGCCGCTGAAAAAGGAAATAAACGAATTGTCAGCAGATCCGTTCGATGATGAACTGATCGAAAAGTTTCAAGCTTATATCGAAACCTGTCGCGACTTTCTTTCAAAAGCTAATGACTTTCTGAGGGTGATGCCCAATCCATCTAATGTAGCCGGAGTTGCGGCCCATCTTTACTACAGCATCAATCAAGTGGGAGATGGCATAGAAGAATTGCATTTATTTACCCTCAATTATGACGATCGCCATTTGCACACAGGTCAAGAACTGTTTAGAATTGCTGCTAGACTGCGGCGGGAAGCACAGGAGGAATTGAAAATTAGAAGTTAGTGAAGAAGCTATTGGTTATTGGTTATTGGTTATTGGTTATTGGTTATTGGTTATTGGTTATTGGTTATTGGTTATTGGTTATTGGTTATTGGTTATCAATAACAAATAACTTCTAACTCATTCCCAATTCCCAATTCCCAATTCCCAATTCCCAATTCCCAATTCCCAATTCCTAAGGACAACTGTCAACTGTCAACTTTCAACTGTCAAATTCCAAAAAGAACTTGAATTCGCTTCCGGATTTTAATAAAAGGAGTTTGTTCCAGAGAGTCGCCCTCTAACAATCCCAAATCTCTCAAAGCTTGCTGGCGTTCAGACAATTTTTGAGCAATCTGATCCGCCAAATTCGGTTGTTCTGTTAAAAGTTTTTGCAAGTCGTGGCGTTCCACCACAAACAAAATTGCATCTTCGCTAGTTTTAACAGTCGCCGTTCTCGGAGTTCCCAACAGCAAAGAGATTTCCCCAAAAAACTCGCCCTCGTGAAGCGTCGCAATATACTGATCGGCTTTTTGAGAAAGAACTTCTACAGAACCAGAAAGAATAATATAAAAAGAGTCGCCAGGGTCATTTTCATTGCAGACAATCTGTCCTGTTGGAAAAAGTTGTCGGTAGCCGTATTCAATTAACTGCCGCAGTTCTACATCTGTACACTGTTCAAAATAAGTTACTCGCCGCAACAAATCTCGTAGCGTCCAATTATTAGGGGATTTAACCCCTTGCTTTTTAGGCTCGGAAACGGTGGAATTAGATTTGAGTTCGGCTGAATGTTTGGCATTCTGGGGGTAAACTTGACCGTTTGAATTATCGTCTTTGTGATTATTGTGAAAATGTTTGGTTAACTCTTGCGGGTTCCGCAGCCACAAATCCCGCTGGGGAAATGGAATTTCGATATTGCGGTGGCGCAATTCATAATCTATTAAAAAGTTGACCGCACTTTTAATTTCATCGCTTTTCTGTGGCTGGTCAATCCAAATTAAAAGTTCAAAATCTAAAGCGTTATCTCCAAACCCGCGAAACCAAACTTTCGGAGAAGGATGTGATAAGATATTCGATTCCAGTCTCGCAGCGACTAACAGTGCTTCTGTAACTAATACTGGGTCAGTTCCATAGGCAACGCCGACGGGGATGTGGACGCGGCATCTGGGGTCTCTATAACTCCAGTTAATAATGTTGGTTTCGACAAACTTGATGTTTGGTATGATTACAAATAGTCCGTCGATTGTTTTGATAATTGTGGAACGGATGGAAATATTTTCAACTGTTCCTAATAAATGGTCAATCTCAATAAAGTCTCCGACTCGAATTTGCTGCTCAAATAGTAGGGTCAAACCGCTGATAAAGTTGCTGGCGAGATTTTGCAAGCCGAAGCCGAAACCAATGCCGACGACGCCAGCTAAGACTGTCAGAGAGGTGAGGTTGAGCCCTGCACCTTGCATGACGAATATACAGCCAAGGGTTGCTAAGATGTAGCTGATGATGGTGGAAATTGCTTCTCGACTGCCACGATCCAATCCCATCTTAACTAGCAGGCTGCGTTTGATTCCTTCACTGATGAGACGAGCTATAACGAAGGCTAATATAGCTAATATTATCAGTTTGACGATCGCACTAATGGACAGATGAGTGTCGCCGATGTAAAATAACGGAGTTGCGATCGCACCATACAAATTTTCAAAAAAGCGATCGGCTTGTTCGGTAATCCAATTCATTAAGATTTGGTAATGAGTAATTGGTGATGGATGATTAGTTTTGCTGGCAACTGAACCGCAAACTCCTGAATGTGGCAGAGTTTATGCGAAAAACCCGAAGTGTAGAGTTCGCTGTATTGCAAAAATGTCGTCAGGTGCAGCTACTCTCTAGGGAATCGCACTTTCTCAAAAATTCTTAACTGATGGAAAAGCAACTGAGAGCGAGAAACTGTTTTGTAGCGGTATTTTCTGCCCGCGATATCTGTGTTGTCTTCCAGAATCAGCCTAGCACCTGGTGAGACAACCTGTTGCCAATATCTCGAAAATTGGTAGAAATTCATTCGCAGCACCCTAAAATTATCGAAAAATTCCAGCAAAAATTAGTTTATCCTTAAGAAGTAAGTCCTTTACAGAACTTAACAAGCTTACCCTACTTGACTTTTATGCAGTGCATCATCAATCGTCGGGCCCAGTTTTCGGCGAGTCACCGGTACTGGCTGCCGGAGTTGAGCGAAGCCGAGAACTTTGAGCGGTTTGGCCCAACTGCCCGCGCACCGGGACACGGACACAATTACGTTCTTTACGTTTCCATGATAGGAGAACTCGACGAGTACGGCATGGTGCTCAACCTGTCTGATGTCAAACACGTCATCAAGCGGGAAGTTACCAAGGATCTCGATTTTTCTTACCTTAACGAAGCATGGCCGGAATTTGGGCAGACTCTGCCAACTACCGAAAACATAGCACGGCAAATTTGGCTGCGGCTAGCTCCTCATTTGCCTGTGAGCAAAATTCAATTGTTTGAACACCCGGAACTTTGGGCTGAATATTTAGGAAATGGCATGGAAGCTTATCTAACTCTGTCCACTCATTTTAGTGCCGCCCATCGGTTGGCTCGTCCCGATTTGAGTTTTGAAGAAAACTCGGAAATTTATGGCAAATGTGCTCGTCCTAACGGTCACGGTCACAACTATCATTTAGAGGTGACTGTTAAAGGGGAAATTGATGCGCGGACTGGGATGATTGCTGATTTGGGAGCTTTGCAAAAAGCTGTTGATGATTATGTTGTTGAACCTTTCGATCACACTTTTTTAAATAAGGATATTGCTTATTTTGAGAAGGTTGTGCCAACGGCGGAGAATATTGCGGTTCGGATCGGGCAATTGTTGCGATCGCCCATAGGGGAATTAGGCGCCGAGTTGCACAAGATTAAGCTGATTGAAAGTCCGAATAATTCCTGTGAAATTTACGGTGCCGATTTGGATGCAGCGGCGGTACAACAGCAACAGTCAGCAGTTTTAGCTGGGGTTTAGAGGTAGAAATCGGGTGATTTGGGGTGGTTTAGCCGGATATGAGGCAAATTGTGCAGATTGGTGCAGCCACCCTAATGATTCCGAGGACGATTGGAGGCGGATTAGGTGCGGGAAAGTGTTCTTTGAGACAAGTTGTGCGGCGATAATTATTGGCATTTTTCCTGACAAGTCAGACGCAGCGCGTATTTTGGAGATAGTAACCCTGAATTCCTCATCAAAGCTATTGTCACTGCTGAGAGTATGAGGTCGATCGCCCGATCGCGGACAAACAACACTAATTTCTCCTAGGTGAGTTGACGTTTATGCGAGTCTCAAATGTAGCTCTCTTGACTCTGGCCGCCCTCGCATCCCAGAATGTAACTGCTAAAACTAACGCTGCTCCGGCTGCACCTCCCATCTCTGGTGGGACACCGCAGGCCAGCAACTTTGTTGATGCCATAAATAATACAGTCTCTCGTCCGGCGGAGTCAATGAGCGCGCCCGAGACGATCGCCGACGAACAATTTTCCCCACGAATTGCGGTAAAATCCCAGACTGGTTTGCTGGTAGCAGCGGCCGGTGCAGAGTTATCTCCTGCTGTGAAAACCAAGGCTAATCCTGCTGCTAAAGCCACCGATGAACTCACACAATCTTTACAAGAAACATGGCTGGCTAAATTAATCGAAACTGGGGTTAAAAGCAGTCCCCAAGTTCGCGACGCTTTCGATTTTTTCTCTCCACGGACTGGCAGTGCAGAAACTGGATATGGTTTTAACAATACCATAACTCTGCTGAATATTTTACTAATTCTCGGTACTATTTTTCCACCGGTGACAATCGCCTTTTTTTGGGCGATCCGCAGGCTGGTAGTCAAACAGTTGGTTGCTGATGCCAATCAAAGATTGCACGGCATTGGTGTGTTGGAATCAGAGTTGCTCAACTCTCGCCAACTGACTCAAAAAATGAGGGATGAATTAGAGGCACAAATGAGTGCAGCTAAACAATCGCTTGATTTTTTAACTAGAGAAACTGAACTTTCCAAATCTTCCGTCGAGCAAATTGAGACTCTCAAATCTCAATTTATCATGCGCCTGCAAGTGTTGGTAACAGAAGTTGACGAGAAAAAATCTCAAATTGTTCAGGAAATTTCCCAGGTTCCGGCAATTGTTGCCAAAGAAGCTGTCAAACTCGCACCTCAACCGCAGTTAAATAATGCACAAACTTCTGCAACAGTACCTGCTAGTGACGGACAAACTTTGATTGCTGACGATTATATAAAGCAAGTCGAAAAGCTTTATTTTCAAGGCAATTATGATGAGGCATTAGCCTGCGTAGAAAAAGCTATTTTAACGAACAAGAATGCGGATGAGGCGTGGTATTGGCGCGCCAATGTATTAATTAGATTGCAGCGCCATGAAGAGGCGATCGCCAGTTACGACCAAGCAATCTTAATTAAACCGGATCACTACGAAGCGTGGTACAATAAAGCGAATTTGCTGGGAAAATTGCAGAGATGCGAAGAGGCGATCGCCTGTTACGAACGAGCCAGTTCGAGCGAGGCGAGAAAATACGGTTGTTGGCACAGCATAGCAGCTTTATTGGGTAAATTGCAGCATTACGAAGAGGCGATCGCCAGTTACGATCGCGCCCTGGCTATCAAAACAACCGACAGCGAAATATGGCACAACCGAGGTGCGATGCTGGGTAAAGTGCAGCAGTACGCCGCCGCAGTCGATTCTTACGATCGCGCTCTTGAGCTCAATCCCAAGAGATACGAGACTTGGTACAATCGAGGTAATATGCTGTGGAGATTGCTCCGCTACGCTGATTCTGTTGCTTCTTACGATCGAGCTGTCGAGATCCGGGCCGACAAATACGAAGTTTGGTACAATAGAGGGGCCGTGCTGGGAAAAATGCAGCTCCATCAAGAGGCGATCGCATCCTACGACAAAGCAATTGCCATTAAACCGCAGGATTTTGAAGTGTGGCACAACCGCGGCGCAGCTTTCGACAAAATATCGCAACACGAAGCAGCAATTGCATCTTACTCCCAAGCGATCGCGCTTAATTCCGAGTGTTACGAAGCTTGGTTTGGCAAAGGCGAATCATTGGCAAAATTGCAGCGTCATGAAGAAGCGATCGCAGCTTACGAAAAGGCGATCGCGATTCAGCCCGAATCCTACGATGCTTGGCACCACTGCGGTACAGCTTTGTCGCAATTAAAGCGCTACGAAGAAGCAATGGCAGCATACGATCGAGCCATTGCCATCAAGCCAGAAAATGCCGAAGCTTGGCGCGATCGAGGCACAATTGCCTCAGAATTAAAACAAGATACAGAAGGATTTGTCGCGGGTGAAAAAGATACTCAAAAGCAGCCACAATCCGATGAATCTTCTGAATCTTCGGAGAGTTAGTTAGGCATAAAGTACACCGCCTTCACTGAGCTTCGCAATCCCAGAAATCTGGTGATGCGGAGTACAGGAAACAATGACAGATGAAAATATCTGATATTAGAGAATCCAAATGGATTCTTTTTTTATATCAGGTTAGCACGATAACTGTATTAACTAATGCTGATTCATATTATTTCCGGTTGCATCGGAATGATTGGTGCGATTCGTTGAAACGTGAATCACGGTGAAAGCCCGTACATAGCGTTTCCAGCCACAAGGCTGAACTCTCGGTCTGATAAGGGTGCAAGTCCCTTCTGCCAGACTCAGGCATGACTCCTTACCTGCCCACACCGACCGAGCTCGATTCTCGGAGAGTGAAGCTGGGAACAGGGCGCAATCAGACATCTACTGTGAGATGACAATGGCGCTAATGGGGAGTTCCAATGGTGCAACAGAGCCTAGAAAAGTAACTTATCCGAGAGCGGGACACAGACCAACCTCCCGACTCCACTGGAGTTCATTCCCGCCGAATTATTGATCGAATATCGGCAAGAGTCTAGGGAATCCAGTAGTTAACGCTCTTTCATCACTTTAGCCATAGTATAATATTCCTGAAGCCGTCAAATAGTTAAAATGTATGGTAGTACCCCGCGAACCAGTCCCTACAGTCAGTTTTGTAGACGAATACTGTCAAGCCTA
>NZ_JAHREU010000086.1:14758-24793 GCF_020883145.1 Microcoleus sp. CAWBG27 | reverse complement strand
ACCTGAACGTTCGGAGCCCAGAGTTTTGAAACTCCGACCGAAACCGTATCGTCGAATGCAGGAACCTCGCTCTGTCTTGAAAGCTAGACTACGAAGGTGATTAAGCCTTTTTCAGTGCCATTGGACTAAAGTCCGAACGATCAAACCACAACGTTCGATCGTTCGGACTTTAGTCCTCTCTTGGATGCGGACTAAAGTCCGAACGATCAAACCACAACGTTCGATCGTTCGGACTTTAGTCCTCTCTTGGATGCGGACTAAAGTCCTCACTACAAACGGCTTGATAAGTAATTACAATCGCCCAAAAACAACGGCTGCATTCCCCGATTCCCATTTCGGGTATTTCTGCATCACACTGGCGTAAATTTCCGAGTCGGTGAAGGCTGTCAACCAAGCTTGTAGGGGAATCCAAGGCTGTTCCTCGAACCAAATTTTATCGGTATGGGCGAATTGACGGACAAAAGGTGCGATCGCCATATCAGCCAATGCTACATTATTACCAAACAAATATTTATTCTTGATTAATTTAGCATTGAGTTTCCCCAGATATAAAGCACATTCATCCCGATGTGCTCGGGCATCAACACCCGCATAACGCTCGGGATATTTATAACGGTCAAGATGATATTTAAATCCATAATCAAATTGAGAAATAAGTTCGAGCATTTCTGCAACAGAACCTTCCTTTGGCCTCAACCATTTTTCAGGATCGTGTTGTTCCAACGCCCACAACATGATATCAATACTTTGATCGAGTACGCGGCCGCCAACATCAATCAATATCGGTACTGTACCTTTTGGAGATACATCTAACATTGCTTGTGGTTTGTCTCGCAAAACAACTTCCCGTAACTCACACACGCGATTGCTAACCATCAGCGCTAAGCGGGCACGCATAGCATAGGGACAGCGGCGAAATGAATATAAAATTGGATATATTGGTGACATATAGTCATTAGTCATTAGTCATTTCTTGGTACGTAGTTGCGCTTCAGCGCTCTTGGGGCTCGCATCCCAACAACATACCTTTCTTGGTACGTAGTTGCGCTTCAGCGCTCTTAGGGCCGGGGCCCAACAACATACCTTTCTTGGTACGTAGTTGCGCTTCAGCGCTCTTAGGGCCGGGGCCCAACAACATACCTTTCTTGGTACGTAGTTGCGCTTCAGCGCTCTTAGGGCTCGCATCCCAACAACATACCTTTCTTGGTACGTAGTTGCGCTTCAGCGCTCTTGGGGCCGGGGCCCAACAACATACCTTTCTTGGTACGTAGTTGCGCTTCAGCGCTCTTGGGGCTCGCATCCCAACAACATACCTTTTAGTCGATCGCGCGATCGAATTTTTCCTTAGCATCATAGCACGCGCCCATATGTACTTGGTTGCGACGCTTAGCAAGCTCAATCTGATGCTGCCTCTCTAATAAAGCTTGTTTTTTAGCTTCGGTTTTCGAGTCATGACAATGAGGACAACTCACGCCCAGCACAAAAAATTCAGAAGCCTTATCTTCCTCACTAATCGGGTGACGACAACCGCGACAAAGTTCATAGTTACCAGGTTTTAAATCGTGAACAACAGACACCCGTTCATCAAAGACAAAACATTCACCTTCCCAACGACTTTCTGCTTCCGGAACCGTTTCCAAATATTTTAAAATTCCGCCTTCGAGATGATAGACTTCCTGAAAACCTTGCGATCGCAAAAAAGCAGTAGATTTTTCGCAGCGAATGCCACCCGTGCAAAACATTGCCACCTTGGGTTTATCGCGCAAAGCAGTTTCTTGCTGCACCCATTCAGGTAACTCAGAAAAGCTTTTGGTTTTGGGATTGATCGCGCCTGCAAAAGTACCCATAGATACTTCGTAGTCGTTACGCACATCAACTACGACAACATCAGGATCGTCAAGCAATTGATTCCATTCATCGGGCTTGACATATTTGCCAGCCATGAGAGATGGATTAATATCGGGTATTCCCATGGTGACGATTTCGCGTTTTAAGCGGATTTTCAGGCGGTAAAACGGTGCTTTTTCTGAGAAAGATTCTTTGTGAACCAAATCAGCAAAACGTGCGTCACTACGCAAAAATGCGAGCACTGCGCGCACGCCCTCGGATGAACCTGCGATCGTGCCATTGATGCCTTCGGCTGCTAGCAAGATGGTGCCTTTGACGTTGTTGCGATCGCAACAATCGATTAGCGGTGCTTTCAGGTCGGCAAAATCGGATAGTTCAACGAACTTATATAATGCAGCGGTTAAGAAATTAGCCATAGATCGAATTGATAGCACTAATTAATTTTCATATAAATATGAAAATTCAGTTAAAGCGGGCGGTGGGGCTCGAACCCACGACGTCCAGCATGGGAAGCTGACATTCTACCACTGAATTACGCCCGCGCTTAGTCTGTTTTACTGGCTTTTACTTTTTAGGGATTGCGGTAAACCATGACTAGATAAACATTATACGACGATTTTGTGATTTTGAGTCAATGATTTTGAAAATTAATTTTTGGGGGTTGTCGATCGCCCATGGCGGCAAAATTAATAGGGTGCGTCACTTGAGAAAGCCGGAATTTTTCGGACAAACCTGAGATCTGACGCACCGTACACTCCAAAAGCCGTCTCCTGACGCAGGAGGAGACGGCAGTACCCGTTTCCCTACCCGGAGATATTCGATCGCCCTTCCCTTCTTTTCTTCCCCCGCACCCGATCGAAAATCCAGACTTGCAAACCATCCATATAGGTATAAACCACCGGAATCACCACCAGAGTTAATAGCGTAGAAGTCATCAAACCGCCAATTACCGCCATCGCCATCGGACTCCGCACCCCAGAGCCCGCGCCAATTCCCAGCGCAATCGGCACCATGCCAGCTATCATGGCGATCGTTGTCATCAAAATCGGCCGCAACCGCGCTACACCAGAATCCAGCGTCGCCTCATACATCGGTTCGCCTTCCTTCTGATTCATAATCGCGTAATCCACCAGCAAAATCGAATTCTTCGTCACAATTCCCATCAGCAAGACTACACCAATCAAAGCGTACAAACCGAGAGATTTTTGTCCTACCAAAAGTCCCAACAGCGCGCCACCCAAAGATAAAGGTAATGCCGCCATAATTGTGATCGGATGCAAGAAATTGGCAAACAACAGCACCAACACACCATAAATAAACAGTACCGCCGTTCCCAAGGCACCTGCAAAACCGCTGAAAATATCCTGCATCACCTTCGCATCGCCCGAAGATTCTTGTTCCACTCCAGGGGGTAAAGGATTCATTACAGGCAGTTTTTTCACCGCAGCAACAGCTTCTCCTAAAGTTGTACCTTGCAACAAATTGCCTTCTACAGATACTTGACGAGCTCTGTCATAGCGATCGATCTGAGAAGGCCCGCTACCCAAAGCAATATCCGCCACTGCCCTCAACGGTACCAAAGTATTATTTTTACCCGGTATTTGCAGATTCTTAATTGTTTCGATATCGCTGCGAAACTGCGGCGCCAACATCACATGAATCGGAATTTGTCGATCGGGCAAATCAAACTTAGCAAGATTTGAATCAATATCTCCAATCGTTGCTAAAGAAGCAGTGCGAGCAATTTGCTGCACCGAAATACCCTGATCCGCCGCCCGAAGAGGATCGGGTTTTACCAAAATTTCCGGTTTGACTAAACTCGCGCTAGATTGTACCTCAATCAGTCCCGGAACTTGCCTCATTTGTTGCGTCAGAGTTTCCGCAGTTTTAGTTAAAGCTTCGGCATTTTCGCTCTTGAGGACGATCGACATTTGCTTCCTACCGCCCACACGCCCTTGAGCAAAACTCAGCCGCACACCGGGAACATCGGCAAGTTTCGGCCGCATTTCCTCCTCAAACTTCTGTTGTCCGATCCGCTGATTGGCGGGTTTCAATTTCACATATAGACTGGCTGTATTTACGCCGCTAGCGCCCCCTCCGCCACCACCTGGGCCCCCGGATACTGTCGGAGCGCCTTCGGTCTCCAAAACGCTTTGTACGGCTGGATTGGCGAGCAATAATTTAGTTGCTTGCTGCACTGCTAAATCTGTCTGTGACAAGGTGGAACCGGGCGGCAATTCAATGGAAACAGTCGAAAGTCCGGTATCATCGCGATCGATAAAACCAGTCGGAATGAAAGGAATTAATTGCACGCTGCCGAAAAACAAAGCAACAGCTAAAATTAGGACGATCGCCCGATGCTTCAACGCCCAAGTCAAAAGTCGGCGGTACTGATAGGAAAGTTGGTCTTTTTTGAGTTCCGCCTCGTGTCCGCTATCCTTAAACAAATAAGCCGCCATCATCGGAGTTACAGTGCGGGCTACTAACAGCGAAAATAACACCGAAGCCGAAACCGTCACGCCAAAAGGTCGAAAAAACTGACCCGGAATTCCCGGCATAAAAGCCACCGGCGCAAACACCGAAACAATCGTCATCGTGGTAGCAACGACAGCTAAACCAATTTCAGCAGAAGCATCCAAAGCAGCTTGATAAGCCGTTTTCCCCATCCTGACGTGCCGTTCAATATTTTCAATTTCGACGATCGCATCATCGACTAATATACCCACCACCAGCGACAGCGCTAACAAAGTCATGCCGTTAAGCGTATATCCCACCATTCTCAGTACAGCAAAAGTAGGAATTGCCGACAGAGGTAACGCCACAGCAGCAATCAAAGTCGCCCGCCAATCCCGCAGAAATATAAAAATCGTGACAATCGCTAAAACCGCCCCCAAAACTAAAGCATCAACAGAAGCTTCATAGGAATCTCGGATGTGATCTGCTAAAGTATAAATCAGTTCCAGCTTGACATCCGACGGCAAAGTTTTTTCCATTTTCTTAACAGTTGCCCGCACCGCTTCTTCCACAGTCACGAGAGTGCTGCCGGTGCTGCGGAGGATAGCAAAAGCTACAACAGGCTTGTTATTTAGCCGCGCACCCTGACGCGCTTCTGCATAGCCTTCCTCAACTTTTCCTAAGCTAGAAAGCGGCACAAAACCGCCTTTCGGCAAAGTAATTTGATAAGCTTTCAACTGTTCGATAGTTTTGGCACTACCGATGGTGCGGACTGTTTGCTCGGAATTGCCGATTTCAGTGCGTCCCCCTGGCAGATTGATGTTAAAATTGCGAATTTGGTCGTTAACTTGGGTAGCTGTAATCCCCAAACTTTGCAGTTGTTCGGGGTTTAAATCAACTCGAATATCCCTGTCCCTGCCTCCAATTCGCTGCACTTGAGCGACACCTTTGACCGACAACAGGACGCGGCTGATGTTTTGGTCGATTAATTCGCTTAGCTGTTCTACCGTTTGGCGATCGGAAACGACGGCGTAGGACATAATGGAACTACCGGCAAATTCCACCCGCTTGACGACTGGATCGTTGATGTCTTGGGGCAGGCTTTGGCGAATTTGGGCGATCGCATTTCTGACATCATTCGTAGCGCGATCGCTATTTGTGCCCAACAAAAAGTTAACTGTCGTATTAGAAGAACCATCATTAACAGTAGAAATAATGTGGTCAATATTACCCAAACCCGCCACAGCGTCTTCTACTTTTTTCGTAACTTGAGATTCAAGTTCCGCTGGATCTGCCCCCGGTTGGCTGACAGATATCGAAACTGAAGGCACATCGATGTTAGGTGAATCATCAATACCTAAAACTGGAAACGATACTAAACCGCCGATTGTCAGAATTAAGAATAAAACAATCGTGGGAACTGGCTGTTTGATTGACCAAGCCGAAATGTTAAAAGACATAATTGGAATTGGGAATTGGGAATTGGGAATTGGGAATTGGGAATTGGGAATTGGGAATATAGTTATTATTATTGGAATTCTTGTGGGGTGGGCATCTTGCCCGCTCCAAATATCTACTAACTAATCTGATTCTTTAAATTCTTATGGAACGGGCATCTTGCCCGCTCCCAATGTCTGATAAGGTATGTTGTTGGGCTTTAGCCCTCTTAAAATATATAGTAACTAACAAGTCGTAAGGTGCGTCAGGGGAAAATTATTAGTCTGTCGCCACCAAATTCTCACCTGACGCACCCTACAATAAATAATGACTGTCAACTGACCTTAAAAGGTGCGTCAGGGGAAAATTATTAGTCTGTCGTCGCCAAATTCTCACCTGACGCACCCTACAATAAATCATGACTGTCAACTGTCAACTGTCAACTGTCAACTGTCAACTGTCAACTGACTACTGACTAACAACCTTAATTCGATCGCCATCCTTAAGATAACCCGCTCCAGCAACAACCACTTTATCGCCCGCCTTCAACCCCTTTTTAATCTGAACCTTAGCACTCGTCAAATCGCCAACCGCGCCCCCAGTAATCTCCCCAACTTCCACAGGTTGAGCCTGCACCTTATCCTCGCCCACAAGTTTGTAAACAATAGAACTGCCGTCAGACTGTGGTAAAATAGCCTTAGCAGGAACTTTCAAACCTTGAGCCGTCGTCGTCGAAATCGAGGCACGCAAAAACATTCCCGATCGCAAAAACTCACTTGTAGGCAAATCAATTTTCACCGTAGCCTGCCGATTTTGCGGGTCAACTAACGGCGAAATTTCTCGCACAGTTCCCGACAACTTAATCCGCTTGTCAGAATCCGAAGTAATCTGCACCGCCGTTCCCGGCTTAACTTGATAAACCTGAGTTTCTGGCACTTTTAATTGCAGTTCCAGCTTGTTTCCTCGAATAATCGAAAATAGTTTTTGACTTCCCGAAGAAACATCACCAACTCGACCAATTCTTTCAGATACAATACCGCTGTCCGGCGCTCGGACAATAGTTTGTTCGATTTGAGTTTGCAACTGTTTGACTTGCGCTTCATTGCTGCGAACACCTGCTGCGTTATTTCCCACATTTGCGCGCGCGCTGCTGATAGCAGAGCCGGCCGTATTCACTTTAGCGCGGGCGCTGCTGAGGGCCGCTCTCGCCGTACTGATATTAGCTTCTGCCGTAGCTACTTTAGCTTGAGCCGATCGCACTTCTTCGGCCGCTTTGTTCTGTTCTTCCAAAGCTTTATTCAAATCAGCCTTAGCTTTGTTCACATCTTGAACAGCAGTATCTCGCTCCGTCTTGCGCTTTTCCAAATCTTGCTGGCTGATTACTCCCTGAGAAGCCAAATTTTGGGTGCGATTTACTTCTCTTTGAGCCTGAGCTAATTTAGCCTCAGCAGAAGCAATCCCCGCCTTAGCTTGCTCGACACCCGCCTTGGCTTGCTCGACACCGGCTTGGGCTTGGCCGACGCCTGTTTTGGCTTGCGCTGCGTCAGCGATGGCTTTTTCAACACCGGCTTGGGCTTGAGCAACACCGGCTTGGGCTTCTTGTTGGGCTGACTGGGCTTGTTGCACCAGAGCTTGCGCTTGTTCTACCGTAGAATCGGCCGATTGTACCTTAGCAGTAGCTTCGGCAATTTGCGATCGCAGCACCGAATCGTCCAAAACCGCCATTACCTGACCTTTTTCTACCGCATCCCCTTCCTTTACCAAAACCTGCTTGATTTGCAAACCGTTGGCTTGCGGCAGCACCGGCAGCAAATCGTAGGGCGCCACAGTCCCCGTCGCTTCCAGAGTTTGAGCCACCTCGGCCGATTCCACAGCAGCCACTGTCACCGTCTGAGCCGTCCCCTGCTGAGCCGCCGCTGGGGCTGCAACTGGGGGACGCGCGCTCTTCTGGCCCGCAGTCAAGTGTACTGCTAGCAGCGTTGCAGCTACACCAATACCTGCGCCCGCCAACAGCGTCGGCCACCTGAGTCCTTTACTGGGAGGAACTTCTGGTTCTTCAGCTTCGGAAACTTCTGATTGTTCGTCTGGAACTTCTAAGGCTATTTCTCGTTCATCTTCTTCAGAGGAGAAGTGCCAGCCAGAGGTATCTGAGATGCCAGTTTCAGGCGCATCCACTGCGGAGTTCCTGTCTCGCCCGCTTTGCACGGGGGAAAGAGGTTCCTGTTCTTCTGCTTCTGAAAAAACTTGATTCGTCACGGTAGTTCCTCCCGTCGGTTTGAGCCTGGGGTTTTTGATATTGTAAAGAAAGATTGCGGTTTTAATATCTAATTTATTTTAGCTGAGTGTGCGATCGGTCGCGCCTCCTCCTTGTGGGTGAGTGTGAGAGCTTTTCACCTGCTCGTGGCGATTTGGATGAAGGAAAGTGCGATCGACCTTTGCTCGATCGAGATTTTGATGCAGAGCAATCTTAGCGTAATTTGCGATCGCGAATGGCGATCGGGCTTATATTATCTCTGGAGCACTTTTTCAGTCAGCAACTCATCAATACTGAGAGAATTCAGTCTAATCTTGAACTGATTATTGCTAATCTATAATGCAATACGCCATTGTTAAAACTGTTTATTGGCCCGAGATCCTTGCAGCATACCCCTACTCCCCCGGATAGTCGGGGGATGAAAGAGAATGCTCTTGTCCCCCCCTTTTTCAAGGGGGGTTAGGGGGGATCTCCGGGTTCAACTTAACTGTATCGAGCTATAATAATGTGTTTGTTGTAGAATACGGCACATCGGCTGAAAAAATTATGCCAGTTTAATTTACAAAAATCACAATGAATAGTGTATTTACTCCCGTCCAACAGTTTCTAATTACTTGGTTGCTAGTCCTAGTGACGGGATGGTTTACCCTGACTGCTATCAATTATGTTGGGGAACTGGTCAGCATTTTAGTAACAGCGGGACTGATTGCATTTTTATTAAATTATGCAGTAATCAGACTGCAAGTATTTTTGCCGCGAGGACTAGCTGCGGGGCTGGTCTATTTGGCTGCGGGTGTGGTAGTAGTAGTAATCGGTCTAACTATTGTGCCGCCGGTGTTCAGCCAAGCGAGGCAGTTGGGGGTAAGATTCCCGGAATTGCTGGAGTCGGCGCGGCAGCAGTTAGGCGAATTTCAAGCATGGAGTGCCGATCGCAATTTACCATTTGACGTGCAAATATTGGAACAGCAGCTATCAGCCAAAGTCCAGGAACAAGTACAAGCAATCGCAGGTACAAGTTTAGGCTTAGTTGTCGGTACAGTTAACTGGTTTCTCGACTTAATTTTTATCCTGGTAATTTCATTTTATATGCTGCTAGACGGTCAAAGAGTGTGGCAGGGTTTGACCAGCATTTTTTCGCCAGATATTCGCTATGTTCTCACAGAGACTTTGCAGCGAAACCTCCAGCGATTTGTCTCGGGACAGTTATTGCTGGGACTCTTTATGGCGACTTCGCTAACTCTGGCTTTTTGGTGGCTGCAAGTGCCATTTTTTCTGTTGTTTGCCGTGTTTATCGGATTGACAGAAATAATTCCGTTTATCGGAGCGACGCTGGGCATCGGCACTGTTAGTATAATTGTAGCGTTTATTGATTGGTGGCTGGCGCTGCAAGTGTTGGCAGTTGCGATCGGTCTCCAGCAAATCAAGGATAATTTAGTAGCACCCCGAATTATGGGCAATCTAACCGGATTGAGCCCGGTAATTATTTTTACAGCTTTGCTGTTAGGAGGTAGAGTGGGAGGATTATTAGGAGTTATCCTGGCAATTCCCCTAACTGGGGTGGTCAAAAGTATCGTGGAAATTGTACTCAATCCCAAATTACCTCCGCAAACAGGTTCGTTTTTCTACAATCCTTTTAACGGCGAAGAATTGGGGAAAATTGCGGAAAATGAAAATAGAATAATTTTGGTAGCCGATGAAAAAAAATAGTTTAAGGTTCGTAGTAAGGACTTCAGTCCGTAAAATTTTTATTAGTAACGAATTCAGCCCTTGCTACTGATTGCCTTACTAATAAGGTTTGTAGTAAGGACTTCAGTCCGTAAAATTTTTATTAGTAACGAATTCAGCCCTTGCTACTGATTACGTTAAGAAAGGACTAAAGTCCTCACTACGAACCTGGAAGGACTAAAGTCCTTACTACGAACCTGGGAGGACTAAAGTCCTTACTACGAACCTGGGAGGACTAAAGTCCTTACTACGAACCTGGGAGGACTAAAGTCCTTACTACGAACCTGGGAGGACTAAAGTCCTTACTACGAACCTGG
>NZ_JAHREU010000086.1:0-14658 GCF_020883145.1 Microcoleus sp. CAWBG27 | reverse complement strand
AGGACTAAAGTCCTTACTACGAACCTGGAAGGACTAAAGTCCTTACTACGAACCTGGAAGGACTAAAGTCCTTACTACGAACCTGGGAGGACTAAAGTCCTTACTACGAACCTGGGAGGACTAAAGTCCTTACTACGAACCAACTTAAAATCTCAAACCTAAAACTTATGAAATGGTGGCAAAATCTTAAAAATAATCCTCTAGCTCGGTTGGGAGCCGTAGTGCTGTTAATTTTTTATACAGTCGCACTTTTCGCCGAATTTGTGGCTCCCTACGACCCCTACGACTCTCAATTAAACGGTTCCTTACTGCCACCAACTCAGATTTATTTAAGCACCAAAGACGGGCGATTTATCGGCCCCCACGTTTACCCGACTGCTCAGGGGCCAGTGGATGCGAATACGGGCGCTCGCGAGGTAATTGTAGATTGGCAAAAACCCTCTGCTGTCGGTTTGTTTGTCAAAGGTTCTCCCTATAAGTTTTTAGGAATTTTACCTTTGGATATCCACCTGTTTGGCACTACAGGAGAAGGTAAAATTAACCTTTTAGGAACTGATGAACAAGCTCGCGATCAATTCAGTCGCTTAGTACAGGGCAGCCGCATTAGCCTCAGTATTGGTTTGGTTGGCATAGCAATTTCCTTTCCTTTAGGATTGTTAATCGGAGGAATATCTGGTTATTTTGGCAGTTGGATTGACAGTATTTTAATGCGCTTTGCCGAAGTATTGATGACGATTCCCGGTCTTTATTTATTAGTAGCTCTAGCAGCAGTCCTTCCCCCCGGATTGACAAGCGCTCAGCGATTTATATTGATTGTGCTGATTACTTCATTTATCAGTTGGGCGAGTTTGGCGCGGGTAATTCGCGGTCAGGTACTGTCAATTAAACAGCTAGAATTTGTGCAAGCGGCGCGGGCTATGGGTGCCAACCCAATTTATATTATTGTCCGCCACGTGTTGCCACAAACTGCAACTTATGTAATTATTTCTGCTACTTTGTCGGTTCCGGGTTTTATTGTGGCGGAGTCGGTTTTGAGTTTGATTGGTTTGGGAATTCAACAGCCCGATCCTTCGTGGGGAAATTTGCTATCTTTGTCTACGAATGCTTCAATTTTAGTGTTGCAGCCCTGGTTGGTTTGGCCTCCGGCGACGCTGATTATTTTGACTGTTTTGGCGTTCAATTTATTGGGGGATGGATTGCGGGATGCTCTCGATCCGAGAAGCATTCAAAGGTAATTGGTTATGGGGCATGGGGCATGGGGCATAGGGCATTGATGCACTGGAAATGGGTAATACCAAATCCGGGTTACTACCCATTTTTGGTATTAGACCTCTTGCAAAATATTTTTCTGATATAATGAAAAGTTTTGCTGAGAGTTGATTAAGCATCTCCCAAAAAGCCTGTGAATAACAGGCTGTCGGGCCTGTTCCACAATTAGGGGAGTTTAATTCAAGACCTCTGATTATAACATATATCTTTTTTGCAAGAGGTCTATTATTTTACTGCTGCTTTTTTGTATTATTTGTCATTGTTCGCGTTGGTGTCGCAATTGCTAGCGTCCCTGCGATTGCTTCACTTCGTTCGCAATGACACTAGGGTGATTCCCAATTCCCAATTCCCAATTCCCAATTCCCAATTCCCAATTCCCAATTCCCAATTCCCAATTCCCAATTCCCAATTCCCAATTCCCAATTCCCAATTTAAGTATTAACAGGTAAGCGGATGGTAAAGGTAGAACCAACACCGACTTGACTTTTTACGGAAATATTGCCACCCATCATGAGGCAAAAACGCTGGCTGATTGCTAGTCCCAAACCAGTGCCGCCGTATTTGCGAGTGGTAGAAGCGTCTGCTTGGATAAAGGGTTGGAAAATGTGCTGCAATTCGTCTGGATTCATGCCAATTCCTGTATCTGTACAATTAACTACTAAAAATTCTTTACTGGGATTTGAGGATGGAGAATTTACCGCAGGTTCCAAACTGTTTTCTGGTGTCGCTTCGCTGCTGTAGCCTGCGATTTGTTCTCGGCTGGCGCTGAGGGTAATTGTACCATTGTGAGTGAATTTGGCGGCATTGCTCAGCAAATTTAATAAAATCTGCCTCAGTTTGGTAATGTCACCGTGCATAGTGCCGATATTGCCTATTTGCTGTAAGTTTAAAGTGTTATGATTTTTCTCAATTAGTGGCGCGGCGGTGTCGGCGACTTCTTCAATTAAGGTGGCGATGTCGAAGGTTTCTAAGTAGAGATCCATGCGACCGGCTTCGATTTTAGAAATGTCGAGAATGTCGTTTATTAGCGATAGCAAGTGTCGGCCGGATGTGCGGATTTTGTCTAAGTCTGGGGTGAGCTCATTGTAGCCGGATTCTTCGGTTTCTTCTTGGAGCATTTCGCTGTAGCCGATGATGGCATTGAGGGGTGTCCGCAGTTCGTGGCTCATGTTTGCTAAAAATGCGCTTTTTGCGGTGGAGGCTGCTTCGGCTGCTTCTAGGGCGAGTTGCAAGGCGGATTCAAAGACTTTACGATCGCTAATATCCTCGACACTACCTTCATAGTAGATTACCTCACCGCGCGTGTCGCACACTGCACGGGCGCTTTCGGAAATCCAAATTATGCTGCCGTCAACGCGGTAAACTTCTGACTCAAACCCCGAAATTTGTCCAGATTCTTTCATCACTCGCATAAACTTCTCGCGTTGTTGAGGATTGACGTAAGTTTGCTGTCTGATGTTGGTGAGATTTGATGTCAATTCTTCGGGAGTGGCGTAGCCGTAGATGCGGGCTAAGGATGGATTTACGCTCAAGAAGCGACCTTCGGGGGTGGTTTGAAAAATGCCTTCGACTGCGTTTTCAAAGATGCTGCGGTATTTTTGTTCTGCTTGACGCAGGGCGTTTTGTGTCCGATCGCGATCGCTGGCTTCGATCGCCAATGATACCAAATCTGCGAGGGAAGCAGCAAAATTTTGTTCTTCTACTGTCCAGTGGCGAGCAATTCCCACCTGTTCGATACAGATGACTCCGACTGTTTGGCCTCCCAGTCGCACTGGCGCATCTAAGGTTGATGTGGTGCCGTTTTGTGCAAAGTAAGATGCCACAAATTCTCTGGTTCTGATATCTGAGAGAGCGTCGTCGGCTGCGATCGTCCGGTCTTCTTCCAAAGCTTTAAAATAAGCTGGATAGTCTGGTGCTGCGAGTTCGGCACCTTGGGAATGCTCGCCGTTGCTGCGGTGAAATTGGTCGAGACATTGCAATTTAGATCGACTTTCGTCGTACAACCACGCTCCGGCTGCTTCTGCATCTAGGGTATGAGCCGCCGCTTCGGTGATTTCTCTCAAAGCTACTTGCAAATCGCCTCTATATAGCGCTTTATTTCTTGCCAATTCTAGCAAAATCGTATTTTGTTTGAGCAATTGTTTTTGCCTCATCCGCCGCACTGATTCGGCTCGCTTCTGTTCGGTAATATCGCGAGCCACCCAAATTACGGATTCTTCTGAAAGCGGCGAAATGCTGGCTGCAAAACAAATTTCGCGGTCGTTAATGGTTAAATCGTACTCGATGCTAACTGTTTGCTGACTATCTAAAGCTGCTCGAATGTGGTTGAGAAAATTGTCTGCTGTAGCTTGCGGAAAAAGCTCTCCGATAGTTTTACCAACTAATTCTGCTGCTGGTTTGTAGAGCACCGACATATTTGTGGGCGCGATTTTCAAATAGCGGCCGGTGGCATCCACAACTACAATTAATTCGTTCATGGCTGCAAACAAAGCCCGCAATTCTGCTTCAGTGGCTTCGAGTTCGGCAGTCCGCTCTGCTACTCGCTGTTCTAAACTGGAGTTGGTTCGTTCTAGGGCTACAAAAGACGATCGCAATTGTCTGGCCATCTGGTTGAAAGACTGAGCTAAGACGCCGAGTTCATTGACGCCTTTGACTTCGACTTCGCCGTCTAATTCGGCAGAGGTGAAGTCGGCAGCTTCGGACATTTTTGTTAAAGCTTTGGAGGCTTCCAGCAATCGGGTAATTGGTGTGACAACCCAGCGAGATGTGAAAAGTCCCAGGACGATCGCCAGTATGAAGGCAAAAAAGCACAATAAAATAGTTGTGCGAGTGTTGGCGTTAATTTGCTCCATAAAGTCTGCTTCCGGGATTGCTACGACAATCAGCCAATCGAGACCGCGGCCGTCTCGCAGGGGAGCGACCGTAATGAATTGACGTTTGCCTTTTATATCGAAGCTAAACTGTCCTTGGCTGTCAATTTCTTCAAAACTGCCAAATCGTGTTTGCAAGTATGTGGAAGCCGATCGAATTAGCAAATTTTTGCTCTGTGTTGCCAACAGCCGTTTTTGTCCTTTGTTGTCAGTGATAAACGGCAATTCATCTGTGGAACTGGCGACTATTTCCCCGCTGCGTTCGATCGCAAAAACTTCTCCTGACGGGCTAATTTTGATACTTTTGAGAAAATCGCTGATTTGAGAAAGAGTCAGGTCAATTGCCAATACCCCCCGCAGTTTTCCTGTTTCATTGTAAATAGGCATCACCGGCGTAATGCCGAGAACTGGCGAGGCCGTGAAGACGTAGATCGGAGACCAGGTGGCTTTTTCTGCCTGTTTGGCAGTTTGGTACCACGGTCTAGTACGGGGGTCGTAGGGGGCGGTTTTGATTAGCTCAGTGCGGTTTCCTTTGCTGTCGAGGCGATAAATTTGGCGGTTGGGAGCAGTTGATTCGTCTCTGATGTATACTAATTCATCTGCTTCGCGTTTGAGCAAGAGGAATTTGCCCTGTTCGTCGCCGTAGTAGATGGTTGTAGTGCGATCGCTCAGCTTGGTCTGGTTCCAAAAAAAGCGCTCTAAGTTGGGGAAGTCATCAGGGTCTAGGTTTCCAGAGGCGATCGCAGCATTATTCATTTGCAGGAACAGGTGAGACACCTCTCCAAAACTGCGGAAATTTTCTTTAGTCCTCGCTGCGACTTCCAAGCTCAACCTGGTAGCAAGGTCATTGACGGCTTTCTGGCCGTTACGAAACGACAGCCATCCAGTGACGCCGACTGCTACGGAGATTTGCACTACCAACGGCATCAACAAGACGAGGCTTAGTGACATCTTGGGCGAGCTTTTCATCAGACGACTGCTCAGAGTTTTCAATAACATCAATATTATTTTGACACCTACGAGGTTTGCGTATCGTTTGTCGTTTCCAAGATGCCCTAGATATTATAAGTTACAAAATCCCACAGCAATGCCGTGAATTGGGGTAGCGGCCAGGTCAAAACTTGGCTGAGGTTTCCAGCACTACTGTAAAAAATTGTAATATTAATCGTGCCACTACTTTCCTGAATCTGGCGATCGCGATCGATGACTCCCGTCCCAAAACTCACACCAGGTCAAAAAAGCATACAACTCCTTAATTCATCAGTCATTCCCAATTATAAAATCTTTAATCTAAAATCGGATCGCTTTCTCCGGGTGCAGGTTGCCTGCCTTACCGCTGATTAATACAAATTAGATTAGAATTTTCAAAAGCTGGGGTATGTCAAAAATGTAAGTTATTTGACACCAGACTGTTAAAAAATTTGCTATTGATAGAATAAGCGGGCAAAATCGCGATCGCACGCCAGCATGGTAATTAAACGATATTGTGGTGCATCGAGGGCAGCAACGTCACTCGATTTGAGATTTTTCCATTTACCAGAAACAATTAGTTGAAAGCCCGCCTGCCCGGGAGAAATTAAGATCGGACTGTTGATTGCTCCCCTACTCGGACTTAAGGGTAGGGGCCGCTATCAAACTCTTAACTGTCAACTGTCAACTGTCAACTGTCAACTGTTGAACCTACGACCTTTGAGCAAAATAATACTTCGGGAGGATAACATGAGCTATACATTTGAAATCCTGGGCGTATCTCCAACTTTAACGTTTTTTAACCAGCAGCAGGAATTACTGCAACAACAGCAGCCGTCAGGTGTAGAATACTTGGGAAACCGAAAGTGTACTCTCGATTCTTTTGTAGCATCGGTAGAGATAATTTCTCCCTATCGCGGCTGGGATGTCGATCGAGTTGTAAATACCGTGATTAGTTTCTGGATGAACAACTCGGATAGCATCCAGTATTGGAAGAATAGATTGCAGGATGCCGGCAGCGAAAACTTGTTAGTAGCCAGAGTAGGCGATATCAAGTCTTTGCAAGCTGCATTTGAATCGCTACTGGGCGAATAGGCAGGAAGCATCTCATTTTCGTAAAAAGCCTTTTTTGTTTGAGTGCGATCGTCCCTGCTCTCTTATACAATACGTGAGCGGGGACAGCAATAATATAAAAGCACAATTGAGATGCTCGCAATCGGAAAATCTGGAATTGGCAAAAAGTCGATCGACTTTTTCCCAATTCCCAATTCCCAATTCCCAATTCCCAAATCCCAATTCCCAATTCCCAATTCCTATGTCTCGTTCAAAAGCCCTGCAATCTTATATTTTTGTCCGCTTGCTGCTCGCACCCCTAATGTTGTGGACAATCACCACAGCAGTCTTTTTGTTACTCCGGGCCACTCCGGGCGATCCCATAGATGCCATTCTCGGCTCGCGAGCTCCCGCCGCCGCCAAAGCAGCAATGCGAACCCAACTCGGCCTCGACGCACCCCTGTGGCAGCAATATCTAAAATACATGAAAGACTTGCTGGGCTTCGACTTGGGAACATCCATCACCACTCGCGGACAAACCGTCTGGCAAATTATCGGAGACTATTTCCCCGCGACAGTCGAATTAGCAGTTTGTAGCATGGCCATAGCTTTAATTGTCGGCATCAGTATCGGTTCCCTAGCGGCATCCCGCCCCAACACTATTTTTGATGCAGCAGGCCGTTTGTTTGGGATTATTACTTACTCACTGCCGGCTTTTTGGGCTGGCATGGTTTTGCAGTTGATTTTTGCCGTACAGTTGGGCTGGTTTCCCTTGGGAACTCGCTTTCCGGTGACATTTCCAGCCCCCCAAGGCTACACGGGACTGTACACTATAGACAGTCTCTTGAGCGCTAACCCCGGTCAGTTTTTCACAAGTTTGCATTATTTGGCACTCCCGAGTTTGACGCTGGGCATTCTTTTGAGTGGCATTTTTGAGCGAATTGTGAGGGTGAATCTGAAGCAAACTTTGCAAGCAGATTATGTTGAAGCAGCTAGAGCTCGCGGAATTCCTGAATTGCAGATTTTATGGGCTCACGCTCTCAAAAATGCGCTGATTCCGGTAATTACTGTCTTGGGACTGACTTTTGCTGCACTGTTGGGTGGTGCTATTTTAACTGAGGTTACTTTTTCTTGGCCGGGGCTGGCAAATCGTCTTTATGAAGCGATTAGCTTGCGAGATTATCCAACTGTTCAAGGTATTGTGGTGTTTTTTGCGGGAATTGTAGTAATTGCTAGTATTGTAATTGATATTTTAAATGCTTACATTGACCCGCGAATTAGGTACTAAATGAAGGAAGAGTTGACAGTTGATAGTTGACAGTTGACAAAAAAAGAATAAATAATGAAGATTTTAGCCCTCTCCCGCTCTTTACATTCTCCCACTCTCCCAATTTTACCCCGCTATCTGCTTTTTTGATATACGTGGAAGATTATTAGGTACGATCGACTAAAATATTAAACTCACAAGAAGTAAAATTAGTTGCAGGACTGATTGTCAAAAAAATGAAAATACAGGGAACCGATTATGCTACAGCGATTGTACTTATTCAGGAGTTGCTGGAAAAGCTGTTAGGAGATGAGGTTTTAGTCCGGGTGGAGCTACCAATTCAGCTAGGCGATGCCCAAGCAAAACCGTCGATCGCAGTTGTGATGCCAGACGCCCTGCGCTATACTGACCGCCATCCCATCGCCTCGGAAATATATCTGCTGATCGAAATAGCCGATGGTACGCTTCAAAATGACTGCGAGACTCAAGGAGATATCTATGCTGCATCGCAGATTGACGATTTTTGGGTGCTAGATATCAACGAACGCCAGCTTCATGTATTTCGAGAACCCTCAGACGACGGGTACCGGAGTCAAATGATTTTGTCAGAAGATTCGACTGTCGCGCTCTCAGCTTTTTCTAAGTGTACTTTCTGCGTGCGCGAGATGTTGCAGGCAGTGGCCGCTCTGTAGGAGGATTTGTCAACAGTTGACAATTGACAGTTGGCAGTTGACAGTTGACAGTTGGAGAGCTACCTCTACCGAGAAGTCTGAGTATTGGAGTAATGAATACTCTGATTTTAATGTCTCCCTCGAAGGCAGGCCGGCTTTCAACCAATTCTTTCTGGTAAAAAAGATCGGCTTTCAGAATGAGGACACTTGGCAGTTTATCAGCCATAGTGGAGCATATAAATATAACATTTGAGGAAGTGCTGATGAGATTATTGCGCCTCGCAGCCGCTCTATCGGCTGCCTTGACTCCACTGATGGCACAAGCTGCCTTTAGTCGTCCCATGCCCGGAACAGGCCAGTTTCCCAGGGCTTCAAACCCGCGAGTAGATGTGCCGGTTTGCTTCATCGAAACCCCAAGCGGTACAACTTTTGATTTAGTCAGCTTGTGCGGTACCAACGCTGCTCCCCAAACAACGGCTCCCGCAGCCGGCAACCCAGCCAATGCTCCTGGAAATAACCCCAACGCAGCTAATCCAGCAGCCCCCCGCAACCCCAATAGCGTCACCAGAGATGCTGCCGGCGCCCCGATAACTACTCCTGCTGGTACCGCAAATCCCGCAAATCCCGCAAATCCCGCAAATCCGGGAACTGCACCGAATACTAATCCCAACAACAACGCCAATCCGGGAACTTCGCCGAATACTAATCAGCAGAATAATCTCAATCCGGGAACTTCGCCGAATACTAATCAGCAGAATAATCTCAATCCGGGAACTTCGCCGAATACTAATCCCAACAACAATCCCAATCCGGGAACTTCGCCGAATACCAATCAGCAAAATAATTTCAATCCGGGAACTTCGCCGAATACCAATCCCAGCAACAATGCGTCTCCCAACAGTACCACGGGCAACGGCACGGGTAGTTTTTGAAGGACGATCGCCGGATAAGTTAAGCTGAGACTGGAAGTGGCGATTCCCTACCCTTTGGGATAGCTTCGATCGCGCGTAGTTGAGGATACCAACTGTGTCAAACTTAGTTCAACGCTTAGAAATAACCGCTCATCCGCAACTGGAAAAATCCCTCGGCTATCGAGGAAACAGTCGCTGGGTAGCTTGGCGGTGGGAACCCGACATCGACCAACTTATTTTCAGCGACGGCAAAATAGTCGGAACTGGCAATAACATGGCTTGGCTGGTATTTTTGCAGCACGATTTGGTTCAGCCTGCCCTGCAAGAGTACAACTTCGGCGAGGGCGATCGCTACTGGCTGCTGTTAGACACCGAAACTCGAAATCTCTACGTTGGAGAAGGGAAAGCAGTTCAAAGTCTGCTCGAACAGCCGGAAAGTTTAGCTTTGTTAGCTTGTCTAGATGGCGGCAATGCCGGAAAAACTGCTGAAACTTGGCAGCAAACCCGAGCCCAAGTAACTGCAACAACCGCCTTTCGCCACCTCACAAACGTCATTCCTTTCGGAATTGCCGCTGCTTTAATAGGTGCTTTAGGAGTTGGAACCGGTTGGTGGGTAGTCCCGACGGTGCAGCAGAAACTCGCCGAAAAAACAACTTTTACTTCCCCCATTAGTTCGGCCGCCAACTGCGGGATTGGCGGTTCCGACGATTTTTCAGCCTATGTTGGTTCGTCAACCGGAGATAAAGAACTTCATTTGATTGGTGTTTACGAAGCTAATGCCGAACACGGGAAGGCAAATTTGTCGAAAAGTGCTATCCAAGTTAAAGTAGAACGCCGCAACAAGCCAATAATACTTGCACTTTCGGCCTACGAACCAGTCAACTGGAACGTGACTGTAGAACCCGGAGCAGTTATCGAGAAAATCATTGTTAACGGATACAACAACCAAACAGTTTCAGGAGTTTCGGGAATTCCGATACAAGTGCACAGCTACGAAGCAACCGGAAACTATATCGGCGACTTTATTTACAAGTGGGGTACAAATCCTGAAAGTAATACTCCCTCCCTCGTGACTAAACTCGAACAGACAAACCGTACAAGTTTAACTTCTTTTCAAGGATGTTACAGAGGTACGAACTTTAGTATTAAATGAGTGTAGCGATAGACACCGAAAATTTAAAACCTAGTCTGGTCAAATCACAAAACCCGCGCGGGCGGGTTTTTTATTGAAATTTAACATTCTTAGTATTTCTATGGTATAATATGCCGTGGCGTTATTATCAATAATCATATAATTTCCGGTAAATTCAATGCCATCAAGAAGGTTTGATCGTTCGGAATGCGAGTCCTCGGATTGATGCGGACTAAAGTCCTCACTACGAACCAATTTGATCGTTCGGAATGCGAGTCCTCGGATTGATGCGGACTAAAGTCCTCACTACGAACCAATTTGATCGTTCGGAATGCGAGTCCTCGGATTGATGCGGACTAAAGTCCTCACTACGAACCAATTTGATTGTGTTGATTCTTTTCGGACTTGATGTCAATTTCCAATTCTTACAATGCTAACACAATCCCTATGAAATACTGGTATGAAACCCTCGCAGTAGCGCAGCGAATTTTAATTGAATTGGGAAGGCGGCGGCGCAGCTTAGTCTTGTGGAGTATTTTTCCAATTTCTATCTTGCTAATCAATGGTTTAATTTTAAAAGAACGCGCCAATCTCACCACAGCCAAAGCCTTTGAAAGTGCTGCACCTGCAAGTTTAGTAGGAGCCGCTTTATTTTTTAGCTGTCTCGGCGGCAGTGTAGCCACGGTAGTCTCAGAGCGAGAACAGCATACTCTCAAGCGCTTATTTGTTTCCCCCCTGAGTGGGACTTCCTACTTTTTAGGAATTTTTTTAGCTCACAGCGCGATCGGCATCGGTCAGGTAATTTTAGTATACGCGATCGCAGCGTGTTTGGGAGCACAATTTCAAGGATCTATTCTGTTAGGATGCGCGATTATTCTACTCAGCATTGTATCCTACGTAGGAGTTGGCTTTATTCTGGGGACGCAGTTTGCGAGGCGCACGGAAGATGTCAACTCGCTAGTAGCCGCTTTCGGCGTTCCTTTGTTGATTTTAGGAGGTGCATTTTTGCCAACTGCGCTGTTCCCCAAAACCCTGCTGGATCTCGCCCAGTACAATCCGATTTATCATATGAACGAAGCGCTGATAGGCGTGTGGGCTAACGGCAAAGATTTTGCGGATATTGAATCGCACTTCTGGTTTTTATTCATATTTGCTATTTCGATGATCGCAGGCGGATGGCTGTCATATCGGCGGATGTTAAGAGTAGAAAGAAGACTTTAAATAAATCAGGGAATTCAAAGATAATTTAGAGAAAAAACTAGGAGATTTTAAGCAGTGCTGCAAATAGAAAAGCTAAATAAGGCTTACGGCGAACGTTCAGTGCTTAACGATTTAACACTGCACATTCAAGCTGGCGAAATTTACGGTTTGCTGGGGCCAAATGGGGCGGGCAAAACTACAACTATCAATATTTTATGCAATTTGCTAAATGCTGACAGCGGTAAGGTTTTCATCAATGGCGAACCTGTTTCGGAATCTACTAAACTGTTAATCGGTGTAGCGCCTCAAGAAAATTTGCTTTACAAAAGCCTTAGCTGTGCAGAAAACCTCAATTTTTTTGCTCAAATTTATGGTTTAGAGCGCCAACAGCGCCGCTATCAAGTAGAACAATGCTTAAAAGCAGTAAATTTGATAGATAGAGCTCAAAGTCCGGTGGAAACTTTGAGCGGAGGAATGCAGCGCCGTTTGAATATTGCGGTGGCTTTGGTTCACCAGCCTAAATTAGTAATTTTAGATGAACCGACAACTGGTTTAGATATTGAGGCTCGTTATGAAATTTGGGAGTTAATTCAGCGCTTGCAATCGGAAGGAATTACAATTTTGCTAACAACTCATTTGTTGGATGAGGCTGAGCGTTTGTGTCAGAGAATTGGGATTTTAAAGAATGGTAGTATTGTGGCTGAGGGCAGTTTGGAGGAGTTGCAAAAACTAATTCCGGCTCAGGAAATTATTGTGGTTAAAACCGACGCAGAAGCTGAAGTCATCGCCCGCGCAGCAGAATACAGTTTTATTCCCCGCCGCTACGGTAGCGATTTGGCTTTTTGGCTGCCGGAACGTTTGGAATTAAAGGATATTATTTTGCGTTTTGATGGAATTTCTATTGATTCAATAGCTCGCTATCCGGTGCGCTTAGAACATATTTATGTAGAGGTTACAAAACAAACTCTATCTTAACATTTCTGGCCCTCCCGCACAATCCTAGAAACCGGGTTTTTACGATTTTTACCGACAGTAACGAAGTATTCTCGCAAAAACCCGGTTTCTGAACCCTCACACGCAATCCAAGAAACCGGGTTTTTACGATTTTTACCGACAGTAGCGAAGTATTCTCGCAAAAACCCGGTTTCTAGCAACCCATGCGTCCATCATACGCCGACATCAGCGGTTAAAGTTCCAAAGTAATTAACTGAGCAATTTCTTCCGTTTGAAAACCCAAAGCCATCGGCTTTTGCACTCCCGAAATCACCTGCACATCATACAATTCTGTGACAATTCCTTCAAACCGCAACCAATGAACGATCGCACCAGTAGTCAAATCAATCACCATCATACCACACCGAGCCTCAGCATCTTTAGCTACCAACAACTCATCCAACTCTAAACCGCTAAAAGTATTGTCACCACCCCTCGGTTTCGACAATCCAACAATCGCCCAATTCTGCCAAAAAGCCAGCCCTCGGACATATCCCGGACAAAACGCGATCGCCTGAAATTTCCCTGTATCTAAATCCACACAACCAAATTCCCCTCTCCCCGAATTCAGCAACCACAACTTATCTCGATACCAGCGAGGTGAGTGCGGCATCGACAATCCCGTGACGATGATATCATTAGATGCCACATCAATAACTATACCGCCATTTTTTCGGCGATCGCGCCAGCCATCCACCACATCCGACTGACTCGACGCCGTAACATATTTCGCCTCCCCATCCACCATCGCCAAACCGTTGAGATGACAGCGGTCTTCATTGATGTATTGTGAGATAAACGGCGGTTTCCAGAGAGGTTTGCAACTGTGCCGATCGCTCAAAGTTGCAATACAATTAAACAACGTGCTAATAAACAGAATTTGATTATTCTTATCCACAGCGATATCGTGAATGTCGATATCTCCTGTAGTGTGGGAAATTCTTGGTATATAGAGTTTATCGTAACCTTGATGTTGTCCACCCGCAGCCAGCACATTGTCTAATTGCCAGAGTTGATATTTTGAGCTAAGGTAGAGACGTTCCGGTGTGCAGAAAAGTCCCATTGCGCGATCGAATATTCGCCAAAAAGCCGAGATTCTGTTGGTTTCTGGTACAGCACCGATTAACATCAACCTGCTGGTTTGATAAGTAGTGCAAGCAAGGCTGATTCGTTGTTCGGTTAACCAAGATGGCAAATCGCGATCGCCAAAAATCTCGTGTTCGTGTGGTGTATTCAAAATTGTTTTGTTATTCATATAGTAATCCTAAATCCTTCATGCATATCTATCTGTATGGGAGGTGCCGTGCCCGCCCTCTCCTCAGAGGAATTGGGCAACCACAGGGGGATTGCCCTACAAAACAATGAAACAGCCCTACCCTTATTGGTTAGGGAGGCTCAGATTCTATGCAGCCTCATAAAATATGAAGACATAAAAACTTTCTCTATTATGGTTGAAAACTCCATATGAGTATGATAAATTATGCTCAGAAAAAAATCATCGATCGCCTAGCATGAAAAACCAAATAATTTTCGTAGACCCCTCAGTACAAGATTATCAAGACCTAATTCAAAGCACCGATCGCGCTGAAATTATTATTTTAGATGACAAAGTTAGTGGCATCACCCAAATTACTAACGCCTTAGCCAATCAAAAAGATATTGAAGCATTACACATACTTTCCCACGGCAGCCCCGGCAGCGTCAATCTGAGCACAGAAACCATCAACAATAGTAACTTAGAAAAATTCACTACCCAACTCCAACAGTGGGGAAAATCCCTCACCCAAAACGCCGACATCCTATTATATGGGTGTGAAATAGGCGCTGATGAAACTGGCAAAAACTTCCTCAAACGACTGAGTGAAATCACAGGTGCAGACATTGCCGCCTCCGCAAACCCCACTGGTAGCAGCGAATTAGGTGGAGACTGGGAATTAGAAGTGCAAATAGGCGCCATAGAAACCGCAATACCATTTAGCCTCAACACCCTCAAAACCTACAGCGGCGTACTAGGCCTCGCCCCTAAATTTGACTTCGCTGTTGGCAATCTCCCCTTATCCGTCAGCATCGGCGACATCAACGGTGACGGGAAACCAGACTTAGCAACGGCGAACTACATCAGCAACACCGCCTCCATCCTGCTCAACACCACCCCCACCAACGCCACCACCCCCACCTTCGCCACCAAAGTTGACTTCACTACTGGCAGTAACCCCATCTCCGTCAGCATCCGCGACTTCAACGGTGACAACAAACCAGACTTAGCTTTGGCGAACCGGAACAGCGACACCGCCTCCATCCTGCTCAATACCACCCCCACCAA